>NZ_JBAGKI010000054.1:0-41395 GCF_036689795.1 Micromonospora palythoicola
CCCCCCTCGGCGGGGGCCGCCGCCGGGGGGGCGGGGGGCGCGGCCCCGCCGCCCCCCACCTCACCGCCCCCGCCGCCCCGCCCCCCCCGGCCGGGCGGACCTCCGCGGACGCCGGATGAGCCCCGCGATCGCGGGTACGCCGAGCGCATGGAGCAGCCGGCGATCTCCGACTACGGATACCTCTCCGACTGCCGATCGGGCGCGCGGGTCAGCCGGGCCGGTTCGATCGACTGGTGGTGTCCGCACCGGTTCGACTCACCGTCGGTCTTCGGTCGACTGCTCGACCCGAGGGGTGGTTACTGGCAACTGGCGCCGGTGGCCGTGGGGCAGTCGGGGCACCGGGTGCAACGCTCGTATCACTCGGACACGCTGGTCCTGCGCACCGTGCACCACACCGCCGAGGGAAGTGTCGCGGTCACCGACGCCCTGGCCGCCGAGGTGGGTGCCCGCGCCCATGACTTCGGCATGCGCTCGCCGGCCGTGTTGCTGCGCGTCGTCGAGGGACTGTCCGGCCGGGTACCGATGGTGCTGGACTACCGTCCGCGACCGGAGTACGGCCTGATCAACCCGTACCTGCGGGAACTGCCGGATGGCGCGGTGGCGGCCGTGGCCGGTTCGGTGGATCTGGTGCTGCGCGGCTCCGGTTTCCCCCTACGCGCCGAGCGCGACGGAGTGAGGAACACCTTCACTGTCGACGAAGGGCAGGTGCTCGGCTTCGACCTGGCCTACGCACCGGCGTACGGCGAACCACCAGCCCGGCTGGACCCGGTCCGGGCCCTGGCGGACACCGTGCTGGCCTGGGAGGCGTTCCGCGAGAGCCACCGGTACGAGGGCCGCTATCCCGAGGTGGTGCGGCACAGCGCCACGGTCCTCACCGGCCTCACGTATGCCCGCAGCGGCGCGGTCGCCGCGGCGGCGACCACCTCCCTGCCGGAACGCATCGGCGGCGACCGCAACTACGACTACCGTTTCTGCTGGCTGCGGGACTTCGCGATGACCCTTCGGGCGCTGTGGGTGGCGGCCTGCCCGACCGAGGCGTCCCGCCTGTTCGAGTGGGCGGCCCGCTCGATCGGTCGGGTCGGCTCGGATCCGGTGCCCGTGCTGTTGGGGCTGGAGGGGGAGCGGGACGTTTCCGAACATGACTGCCCGCACGTCATCGGATATGCCGGAAGCGGGCCGGTGCGCGTCGGAAACGACGCCTGGCGGCAGCGGCAGCTCGACGTGCCGGGCGAGGTCATCTCGGCGGTGTGGCGGTTGCACGACTACCTCGGCGACCAGCTCGCCGAGGACCTGCGTGACATGGTGGTCGGTCTCACCGAACAGGTGGCGGCGACCTGGCGACTGCCCGACCGGGGCATCTGGGAGCAGCGCGACCGGGAGCGGCACTACCTGTCGTCGAAGGCGCTCTGCTGGGTGGCGATGGACCGGGCCGTGCGGTTGGCCCCACAGCTTGGTGAGCGGGCGGACGTGCGGCGCTGGGCGGGCATCCGGGACGAGATCCGGACGACGGTCCTCCGGGACGGCTTCGACGAGCGTCGCGGCGTCTTCACCGGTGCCCTCGGGTCGCCGGAACTGGACGCGGCGGCCCTGTACCTGCCGGTGGTGGGCTTCCTGCCGGCCACCGATCCACGGATGCGGGCGACCATCGAGGCGATCGAGCGGGAACTCGGCGGTGCCGACGGCCTGATCCACCGCTGGGATGGCGACCCGGCGAGCTTCGTGCTCTGCTCGTTCTGGCTGGTCGAGTGCCTGGTGCTGGCGGGCGAACGGGAGCGGGCGGCCCGGCTGTTCGAGCGGGTCAGTGGGCACGCCAACGACGTCGGGTTGTTCAGCGAGCAGATCGACCCGGCCACCGGGACGCACCTGGGCAACACGCCGCAGGCGCTGTCCCACATCGGTCAGGTCAACGCCGCGTGGCGGCTGACCGACCCGCTGCTCGACTGACCGGCGGCCCCCGTCGCGCGGGTCAGCGGGGCAGCACCGGTACGCCGGAGACGTCGATCGTCTCCGGATACTTCACCCCCGCGCCGGTGTTCAGCACGACGACCCGCTCGCCCGCCCGGATCCAGCCGCCGGCCCGCAGCCGGCGGGCGGCCGTCAGGCAGGCGGCACCCTCGGGGCAGAGCAGCAGCCCCTCCCGGGCGGCGAAGTCGCGCAGATCGGTGAGGATCTCGGCGTCCTCCACCGCGACAGCGGTGCCGGCGGTGGCCCGCAGCGCGGCGAGGATCAGCTCGTCGCCCAACGGTGCCGGAACGGTGATGCCGAACGCCACCGTGTGGGCGTCCTCCCACGGTTGTGCGCGGTCGTCCCCGGCGGCGAACGCCCGTACGATCGGCGCGCAGCCGGTGGCCTGCACCGCCACCAGCCGGGGCAGCTTGTCCTCGACCCAGCCCAGCTCCCGCAGCTCGCCGAGCGCCTTGTGGATGCCGATCAGCCCCACGCCGCCGCCGGTCGGATAGATGATGACGTCCGGCACCTGCCAACTCAGCTGCTCGACGATCTCGTACCCCATCGTCTTCTTGCCTTCGAGGCGGTACGGCTCGCGCAGCGTGCCGGCGTCGAAGACGGTGCCCTCGGCGGCCGCGACGAGCGCGGCCACCTGCCGCCCGGCGTCACCGATCAGGCCGTCGACCAGGCGCAGGTCGGCGCCGGCGGCCACGCACTCCCGGCGGCAGATGGTCGGTGCGGACAGCGGCATCACGATGGTGGCGCCCAGCCCCGCCCGGGTCGCGTAGGTGGCCCACGCCGCGCCCGCGTTGCCGTTGGTGGGCATGGCGATCCGCCGGATGCCCAGCTCGCGGGCCCGGCTGACGCCGACGGCGGCACCACGCGCCTTGAACGAGCCGGTCGGAGTCAGCCCCTCGTCCTTGACCAGCAGGTCGTCGACGCCGATGTCCGCGCCGTACGCCGGTGCGCGCAGCATCGGCGTCCACCCCTCGCCGAGGGTGGTGACGTTCCGTGGGTCGGCGACCGGCAGCAGCTCCCGGTAGCGCCACAGGTCGGCCGCGCGCAACCCGAACCGTTCCGGCTCGATCGCCCGCGCCGCCGCCGCGAGGTCGTAGCGCGCCAGCAGCGGCGAACCGCACTCGCAGAGGTTCTGCGGTACGTCGGCGTCGTGTTCCCGGCCGCAGCGCGGGCACTCAAGGTGGGTCAGATACACGCCGCTCCTCGCCGTCTCAGCCCGCGTCCACGCTGCGCCACGCGCGGCTGCGGCGGCCCGGCTCGTAGCCGGAGTCCAGCCGCTTCGCCACCACCCCGGGCAGGCCCTGGTCGCGCGCCGCGCGCATGGTCTCGGCACCGGCGCCGGGAAACCACGGCGGAGTCTGCCAGTGCGGCCCGGCCAGCGCCAGCGAGTCGAGCAACTCGCGGCGCTGCGGGTACGGCAACTCCAGGCTGCTCACCCCCTCCAACCAGAGCAGGTCGACGAGCAGGTACTGGGCATCGGCGCTGCCGCGCCCACCCCGCGCCGGCCGGACCTGACCGGCCCGGTCGATGCGGACCAGCACGCCGTCCAGCACGACCTCCGTCGGCGCCAGGGCCTCGGCCATCGGCCGCAACCACGGGTACCCGCCGGTGATCTCGGCACCGCTGTCGGAGAGCAGCCGCAGCCGCCCGCCGGAGACGTACGCGACCGCGCGGACCCCGTCCCACCGCAGCTCGTACCCCCAGGCGGCCTGATCGGTGGGCAGCCGGCCGGCCGGGGTGGGACGCATCGGCGCGACCAGGTCGGGCATGGTGGTCCAGCCCGGCGGCGGCGGATCGGTGCGGCGCACCATCCAGTCCCGGCCGTCGCGGCCACCGGTGGCGAACAGCACGTACCGCCCGGTGGTCCGGGTACCCCGCAGCTCGACCACCACCTCGCGGTCCTGCCACTTCTCGCAGCGGTAGGTGCCCTGGTCGTGGATGTGCATCCGCCCGCCGCCGTACTCACCGGCCGGGATCTCACCGGAGAAGTGGAGATACTCCATGGGGTGGTCCTCGGTGTGCACGGCCAGATGGTTGCGCCCCGGTTCGCGGGGCAGGCCGCGCGGCACCGCCCAGGAGACCAGCACCCCGTCGCGCTCCAGCCGCAGGTCCCAGTGCAGGCTGCGGGCGTGGTGCTGCTGGATGACGAACCGGGCCCGGTCGCCGGACCGGGCCCGCCGGGGACGCTCGGCCGGCACCGGCTCGGGGGTACGCGCGGCGTCCCGCTTGCGCCGGTACTCCTCCAGCCGGTCAGCCACGCACCGATTCTCCGGCAAATCGCGCCGACGCGCCCGTGCAGCGGGTCGACGCGTCCGATCTCGGGCATGCCGAGCGTCATCGGGGGTAGAACGGTCGACATGGACCACAGTGACCACCCCACCGCAGTTCTCCCCGGTGACGTCCGGATCCCGCTGCTCGGCTTCGGCACCTGGCAGGCGACCGGCGAGGAGGGCTACAAGGCCGTACTCGCCGCGCTCGACGCCGGTTACCGGCACATCGACACCGCCACCATGTACGGCAACGAGGAGGAGGTCGGCCGGGCGATCCGGGAGAGCGGGCTGCGCCGGGAGGACGTCTTCATCACCACCAAGCTCCCGCCCGAGCGGGTCGGCCGGGAACGGGAGACCATCGAGGAGAGCCTGCGTGCGCTCGGCGTCGACTACGTCGACCTGTGGCTGGTGCACTGGCCACCGAACGACTCCGGTGCCCTGATCCCGGTCTGGCGGGAGATGCTCGCCGCCCGCGACGCGAACCTGGCCCGGGCGGTCGGGGTCAGCAACTACAGCACCGCCCAGATCGACGCGCTGATCCAGGCGACCGAGGAGAACCCGGCGGTCAACCAGATCAAGTGGGGGCCCCGGCTCTACGACCGGCAGCGGCACGCCGAGCACCGGGACCGGGGGGTGGTGCTGGAGGGCTACAGCCCGTTCAAGACCACCGACCTCTCCGACCCGGTGCTGACCCGGATCGCCGGGGCGCACAACGTCTCGCCGGCCCAGGTGGTGCTGCGCTGGCACCTCGACCACGAGATCGTGGCGATCCCCAAGTCGGTGACGCCGGAGCGGATCCGCGCCAACGCGGACATCTTCGGCTTCTCGCTGAACGCCGAGGAGATGCGCGACATCGACGCCCTCGGCAACTCCTGACCTGGGGCCAGACGGCGCCCGCTGCGGACGCCGCCGCGAGGCGGAGCCGTCGCGACATGCGGCAACTCGGGCTCTCCCGTAGCGCGGAGAGCCCGAGTTGCCGCACCCCGGCACCCGCTCGTCAGGAGCGCGAACAGGCGGTGCCGTTGAGGGTGAAGCTGGTGGGGTTGCTGTACGACCCGCTCAGCGTGCCCTGGTAGCCGAAGCTGGCCGTGCCGCCGGGTGAGATCGTGCCGTTGTGGCCGACGTTGCGGGCGGTCACCGACGAGCCGCTCTGGCTCACCGTGGCGTTCCACGAGTTGGTCACCTGCTGCCCGGACGGCAGCGAGTAGGCCAGCGTCCAGCCGTTGATCGTGCTGGAACCGGTGTTGGTGATCTGCACGTCGGCGGTGAAGCCGTTGTTCCACGCGTTGGCCGTGTACTTGACCGCGCAGGCGCCGCTGCCGGAGGGCGGCGGGGTGGTGGTGGGCGGCGGGTTGTTGTTGCCGCCGCCGTTGACCGCGGCCGAGAAGTTCGTCACGGCCAGCCCGACGCCGCCCTGCCAGGGCTCGAAGCCGGCCTGGATGCTGGTCAGGTACCAGGAGTTGGTGATCGCGCCCCGGTTGCGGGTGTCGTTGATGAACGCCAGCAGGTTCAGGTTCGCGCTGCTGATCGCCGACGGGGCGACGTAGGAGATGACGTTGTTGGAGCCGTTGCTGCCCCGCCAGACCTCCCAGTTGCGGCCGTCGATGTTGGCGTTGCCGACCGGGGAACCGATGGGCTGGATGGGGCCCTGCCGGTTGAACCAGATCATGATCTCCATCTGGTTCACGCCGTCGCGCTTGGGCGACGGGTCGAGCCAGATGTCGTACGAGGCGTTGTAGATGCCGTTGCTCACGTACCGGTAGTTGATGCTGCTGGTCGCGCTGCTGATCTGGCTGACCTGGATCGGCAGGTTGGTGCCGGGCGAGCAGTTGGTGTAGTGGCAGCCGAGGAAGACCGACGGGTACGCCGTCGGAGCGCCGTTGGTCGGGCTGCTGCCGTTCTGGGTGATGATCTCGAAGCCGTTGTTCGTGACGTTGATGCACTGCTGGGCGGTGGTGCCCCAGCGGTTGTTCTGCACCACGTAACGGTTCTGGATCACGGTCGAGCCGTACTGCTCGCAGATCTGGGTGTCGGCGGAGGCGGTCCCGCCGAGGGCCACGGCGACGATCGAGCCGGCGGCGGCCAGCCCGACGGCCATGATGGCCCGCACGGTACGTCTCATGATGCTCCTAGCGCTGCGGCGTCGCCCGGACGCCGGGACGGATGCGGACGGAGCGTTCGGCAACGCGCCCCGACGGGTCCGGGAGCGCTCCCATGCTCATCGTCACATTTACATCCTTGAAACATTGGGCGCAACCGCTGAGGGTGATTGATGTCAATTGCGACGTGTGTCGTGGGCGCACGATCGGACATCCGCCGTCTCCGGCTGGCTGGTGACCAGCGCCGACGGGTGGATCCGCTGCTGCCGAGGGGTGCCGGAGGTGAGCCGGTTGCCTCTGGTGTGTACCGATTGCGCCGAGTAGTCTCTTGCCTTCAACGCGTGCCGAACCCCTCCGGAGGCGTACACCCCCATGCGTGGCTCCCCCCTGCGCATCCTCGTCGTCGGCGCGGGCATCGCCGGGCTGGCCGTGGCCCGGGCGCTGCGCCTGGCGGGCTTTCGGCCGGACCTCACCGACAAGGCGCCGCCGCACGACCTCACCGACGCCGGCCTGTACCTGCCCGGCAACGCGGCCCGCGCGCTGCGCCGGCTGGATCTCGACGGCCCCGTCCGCCCGTACGGGAAGGTCATCCACCGTCAGCGGTTCCTCGACTCGACCGGTGCGCCGCTGTGCGAGGTCGACCTCGACGCCCTCTGGGCCGGGGTCGGCGAGTGCCGCGCGCTCGCCCGATCCGACCTGCACCGGGTGCTGCTCAGCGGCGCCGGTGGCGCGGTGCGGCACGGCGCGGAGGTACGCACCATCGAGCTGCTGCCGGCCGCCGTCGGCGTCACCTTCGTCGACGGCACCCAGACCGAGTACGACCTGGTGATCGGTGCCGACGGACCGCGTTCCTCGATCCGGGCGCTGGCCGCGCTCGGCGGCCCACCCCGCCCGGCCGGGCAGGTGGTCTACCGCGGTGTCGTCCGGGACGGTCCGCCGATCGACGAGTGGACGGCCCTGCTCGGGCGCCGCTGCGGCTTTCTCGTGGTGCCGATCGGCGCCGGTCGGCTGCACTGTTACGCCGACGAGGCCGGCACCGAGCTGCCGGACGACCCGCTGGCCCGGCTGCGCGACCTGTTCGGCGAGTACGGCGGGCCGGTGCCGGAGGTGCTCGCCGCGCTCGACGGGGTGTACGCGACCACCACCGACGAGGTCGAGCTCGGGCGCTGGTACCGGGGCCGGGTGCTGCTGGTCGGCGACGCCGCCCACGCCACCGCGCCGACCCTGTCCCAGGGGGCCGCGATGGCCCTGGAGGACGCGGTGGTACTCGCCGAGTCACTGCGCGCGGCGGGCAGCGTCGAGGCGGCGCTCACCGCGTACGAGAGTCGTCGCCGGCCGCGTACCCGATGGGTGCAGGACCGGACCCGGGACCGCAACCGCACCCGCGACGTGCCGCCGGCGCTACGCGACCCGCTGCTGCGCGGACGCGGCGAGCGGATCTTCGGGGAGCACTACCGGCTGCTTCTCGGCCCGCTGTGATCACCCCCGGCCGACCCCACGCGGTGCTGTCACCTGCCGGGGACTATCCTCCTTGCGGATGACGGCCCGCCGAGTGAGCGCGTGCCGAGCGGGACAACCCAGAACCGGAGGCCACTCGTGACCACCGTCGCACCCAAGCCGGTCGTGACCCGGCCCTGGCCGGTCCGGGAGCCGGTCAAGGGGTCGGCCATCGCGCGGCTGCTGCGGACCACGGACGCGAAGCAGATCGGGATCATGTACATGGTCACCGCGTTCGTGTTCTTCATGATCGGTGGCCTGATGGCCCTGATCATGCGGGCCGAGCTGGCCCGCCCCGGGCTGCAGTTCCTGTCGCCTGAGCAGTACAACCAGCTGTTCACGATGCACGGCACGATCATGCTGCTGTTCTTCGCGACGCCCATCGTGTTCGCGTTCGGCAACTACGTGGTGCCCATCCAGATCGGTGCTCCCGACGTCTCCTTCCCGCGGCTGAACAGCTTCGCCTACTGGCTGTACCTGTTCGGCGGCACCATGGCCACCGCCGGCTTCCTCACCCCCGGGGGCGCGGCGGACTTCGGCTGGACCGCCTACACCCCGCTGAGCACCAGCGAGCACGCCCCGGGCGTCGGCGCCAACATGTGGGTGGTCGGTCTGGCCATCTCCGGTCTGGGCACCATCCTCGGCGCGGTCAACCTGATCACCACGATCCTGACCCTGCGCGCGCCGGGCATGACCATGTTCCGGATGCCGATCTTCACCTGGAACATGCTGGTCACCAGCCTCCTGGTGATCCTGGTCTTCCCGCTGCTGGCCGCCGCGCTGTTCGCGCTGGCCGCCGACCGGTTGCTCGGTGCACACGTGTACAGCCCGGAGACCGGCGGACCGATGCTGTGGCAGCACCTGTTCTGGTTCTTCGGCCACCCCGAGGTCTACATCATCGCGCTGCCGTTCTTCGGCATCATCAGCGAGATCATCCCGGTCTTCTCCCGTAAGCCGATCTTCGGCTACAAGGGCCTGGTCGCCGCCACCATCGCCATCGCCGGCCTGTCGATGAGCGTCTGGGCACACCACATGTTCGCCACCGGTCAGGTGCTGCTGCCGTTCTTCAGCTTCCTGAGCTACCTGATCGCCGTACCGACCGGCATGAAGTTCTTCAACTGGATCGGCACCATGTGGCGGGGGCAGATCAGCTTCGAGTCGCCGATGCTGTTCTCCCTCGGCTTCCTGGTCACCTTCCTCTTCGGTGGGCTGACCGGCGTGCTGCTGGCCGCCCCGCCGCTTGACTTCCACCTGCACGACTCCTACTTCGTGGTGGCGCACTTCCACTACGTGCTCTTCGGCACGATCGTCTTCGCGGTCTTCGCCGGGATCTACTTCTGGTTCCCGAAGATGTTCGGTCGGATGCTCGACGAGCGACTCGCCAAGATTCACTTCTGGCTCACCATGATCGGCTTCCACACCACGTTCCTGATCCAGCACTGGTTGGGCAGCGAGGGCATGCCCCGGCGGTACGCCGACTACCTGCCCGACGACGGCTTCACCACGCTGAACATGATCTCCACGATCGGCGCGTTCATCACCGGTATCTCGACGTTGCCGTTCATCTACAACTGCTGGAAGTCGTACAAGGCGGGCCCGGTGGTCGAGGTCGACGACCCCTGGGGTCACGGCAACTCGCTCGAATGGGCGACCAGCTCGCCGCCACCGCTGCGCAACTTCGACCGGATGCCGCGGATCCGCTCCGAGCGGCCGGCCTTCGACCACAAGTTCCCCGAGCTGGCCGCCGGACAGACCCTGGCCGGTCCGCCCGAGGGTGGTTCCAAGCCGCTGACCAGCGAGTCCGACGGTGGTGCCAGCTACACCGAGGACGTCGCCAGCGACACCGACCGTCGCTGACCCCATCGCCTCGCACGACGGGCGCCGATCCCCGCAACGGGGTCGGCGCCCTTCTCGTACTGCCCCTGCCACCAGGGAACCCCGCGCACGACAGCGCCACCCCGCTAGCCTCTGCCCACCGCCTCCCCCATGCCCGCTAGCCGGCTGGCGCCTGGGGCTCGTATCAGGCCGGGGACCCCATCCGCACCACTACCGCTGCCCCATCGGGTGTCGCTCTCCATGACGAGCGATCATTGGCGCAGAGCTTCACTCTGCGTGATGCCTCTGTTGGAACCCATCTGTCACCTTCCGTCCTTTGCTCTGCTTCAACCCACGCAATAGCGGTTAAGCTGCCCTTATGGGGCGACCCGGTAGGGGCGTGCCGGACGCTATGACACGGTCCGTAATTCGTTGCGTGGGTTGAAGCAGAGCAAGGCGGCGGATGGGGAAGGGTGGGGTGGCGAGGGTGGTCGCGTAACGTCACCAGCTCTGGGTTGGCCACATGGTGCCAGCGGCGGCGATCCGCCAGCTTTGCGGTGCTCTGTCCGGTCCTACGGGTCTCTGTCCGGCCGTGCGGTGCTGTGCCTTGCCGCGTCGGGAGTGGGTCAGGGGGCGGTCGGGGTGAGGGTGGTCGCGGAGGGCTCGTCGCCGGCCCGGGTGGCGACTGTGACGTCCGCGCGGCGGTGGCGTAGCTCGATCGGGAGCACCGCGAGGGCGACCAGGGCACCGACCGCGCCGGTGACCACGAAGCCCCACAGCGGCGCGGACATGTCGATGACCGCGCCGGCCAGCGGGGCACCCACCGCGATGCCGACGGTGACCGCCGAGCCGTGCAGGCCCATCGCCTCACCGCGGACGTCGGCCGGTGCGAGCCGGCTGACGGTGTCGGAGGTCGCCGCGATGGTCGGCGCGCAGAGCGCTCCCGCCGGGATCAACGCCAGGCAGAGCAGCCACCAGTGGGCACCGCCCAGGCCGACGGGGATGGTGCAGAGGCTCAACAGGCCCATCAGTGCCACCGGCGAGAACGAGCGGCGGACCGCGCCGTAGGCGAATCCGCCCAGCAGTGACGCCACCGCCCAGACCGAGAGCACCGCGCCGGTGAAACCGGCGTCGCCGCTCTCCCGCAGCACCGCGATGACCGCCACGTCGGTGCCGCCCAGCACCAGGGTCGCCGCGGCGCTGACCGCGAACACGGCGACCAGGCGCGAGGTGAGCCACTGTCGCCGCGCCACCCTTGGCTGCGGGCCGGTCGACACCTCGGCCGCGCTGCGTACCGGCGGATTGAGCAGCCACAGCACCAGCCCGGCGGCGACGATGCCGGCGCCGACGAGGTAGAGCGTGAGGCGGGCGGAGATGGTGGTGACACCCACCGTGGCCAGGGCCGGACCGATCATGAACGACAGCTCGACCGACATCGAGTCCAGGGCGTACGCCGGCCGGCGCTGCTCCGGCGGCACCAGCGCGGCGACGGACTGCCGGATCACCGAGAAGATCGGCAGCGCCAGCAGGCCGGCCAGGAACGCCGCCGGCAGCAGCAGGTAGTACGACAGCACCGGTGCGGTCGACCAGAAGGCGGCCTCGGCCACGGTGGTGAGAACCAGCACGGGCCGCAGGCCACGACGGTCCACCAGGCGGCCGAGCAGCGGGCCGCCGACCGCCGCGCCGACGGTGATCGCCGCGCCGACCAGGCCCGCCGCACCGTAGCCGCGCCCGAGATCCTGTACGACGTAGAACGTCAGCGTGACGCCGGTGGCGGTCAGCGGGACCCGGGCCAGCACCGCGACGAGCAGCAGCGACCGCAGACCGGGCAGGGCGAGCGCCTCCCGGTAAGGCTTCATGTTCACGTCGGTCCGTACCTCCGTCGGACATCCTCGACCGCCGGCGCGAGGGCTGCCAACGATTTAACGGCTCATGCGGCTTTGATCACAGGGGCACCGATTGTGGTGATCCCGGCCCCCTCGAACGCGCGTAACGCGACATCGGTGGTGTCCGGCGCGACCGCCGCCGTCAGGTCCAGCAGCACGGTGGTGGCGAAACCCTCCCGGGCGGCGTCCAGCGCGGTGGCCCGTACGCAGTGGTCGGTGGCGATGCCGACCACGTCCACCCGCGCCACGCCGCGTCGCCGCAGCCAGTCGGCCAGCCCTTCGCCGTCGTCGGCCTGCCCCTCGAACCCGGAGTACGCGGCGGCGTACTCGCCCTTGTGAAAGATCGCCTCGATCCGGTCGGTGGCCAGTTCCGGGTGGAACTCGGAGCCGGGGGTGCCGACCACGCAGTGCCGGGGCCAGGTGCTCACGTAGTCCGGCGCGTCGGCGAAGTGCGTGCCGGGGTCGATGTGGTAGTCCTTGGTCGCGACTACGTGATCCCAGCGGTCCGGCTCGGCGGCCAGCAACCGGGAGATCCCGGCCGCGACTCCCGCTCCGCCGGCGACGGCCAGCGAGCCGCCCTCGCAGAAGTCCTTCTGCACGTCCACGATGATCAGCGCGTTGCTCACCGACTCCACTCCTCTCACTCGGCGGGTACCACGGTGACCGGGATGGCCGGATCGCCCGCGGAGAGCTTGAGGCCCTCCCACGGGATCGAGATCAGGCACTGCCTCAGGTGCTCCCGCGACTCGTCGAGCGTCGGCAGGGCCATCGGCTCCCCGTCCACGACGTACGACCGTTGCAGCAGCCGGTCGTTGGGGCGGTGGTCCGGCACCCCCTGGGGTACGACGATCTCCTCGGTGGCGGTCCCGGTCGGCTTGTGCCGGCGGACCGCGACCTTGCGGCCGCCGATGGTCGCCTTCTGCTCGGACCGTTTGACCACCGGACGGCCCTCGACCTCGACCAACTTGTACACCAGCCCGGCGGTGGGTGCGCCGGAGCCGGTCACCACGGCGGTGCCGGCGCCGTACATGTCCACCGGCTCGGCGGCCAACGCCGCGATGGCGTACTCGTCGAGGTCACCCGAAACGATGATCTTCGTTTCGGTGGCGCCGAGGGAGTCCAGCAACTGCCGCGACTGCTGGGCGATCACGGCCAGGTCGCCGGAATCGATGCGGACCGCCCGCAGCTCCGGCCCGGCCACCTCGATGGCGTTCCGGATGCCCTGGCTGATGTCGTACGTGTCGACCAGCAGCGTGGTGTCCTTGCCCAGCGTGGCGACCTGCGAAGCGAACGCGGCCCGCTCGTCGTCGTGCAGCAGGGTGAAGGCGTGCGCGGCGGTGCCGGCGGTGGGAATGCCGTAGCGCTGGCCGGCGGCCAGATTCGAGGTGAACCGGAAGCCGGCCAGATAGGCCGCCCGGGCCGCCGCGACCGCCGCCTCCTCGTGCGCCCGCCGCGAGCCCATCTCGATGAGCGCCCGGCCGCGGGCGGCGGTGACCATCCGCGCCGCCGCGGCAGCCACCGCACAGTCGTGGTTGAGCACCGACAGCACGAGCGTCTCCAGCACCACGCACTCGGCGAAGCTGCCGGTGACGGTCAGGATCGGCGAGCCGGGGAAGAAGAGCTCGCCCTCGGCGTACCCGTCGATCTCGCCGGTGAACCGGTACCGCGACAGCCATTCGGCACCCGGCTCGTCCACCACGCCGGTGCGGCGCAGGAACTCGATCTCGGCCGGGTCGAAGCGGAACGCGCGGATCAGCTCGACGAGTCGTGCGGTGCCGGCGACCACGCCGTACCGGCGGCCGGCGGGAAGCCGCCGGCTGAACACCTCGAACACGCACCGGCGGTCAGCCGTGCCGTCCCGCAGGGCGGCGCTGACCATGGTCAGCTCGTAGTGGTCGGTCAGCAGCGCGGGACGAAGGGTGTGCACCCCCTCAGACTAGGGTTCACATCGCCGCCGTGCCGTCGTGCCCTGGGATCGTGCCGAGCGCCACCCGCAGCTCCGCCCGGCTGGTCACGCCGAGCTTGGTGTACACCCGCTGCAGGTGGTTCTCCACCGTGCGGGCGGAGAGAAAGAGCTGCTCGGCGATGGCGCGGCTGGTCCCGCCGACCGCCGCGAGCCGCGCCACCTGCCACTCCCGGTCGGTCAGCGTCGGGGTGGCCGCCTGGAGCGCCGGAGTGTGCACCATGTCACATCCGGCGAGTAGCGCGCCGAGCCGTTGCCGGGCGTACCCGAGCTCGGGCGAGCGACGCTGCCGCAGCAGGTGCACGGCCTCCGCCACGGCCTCGGCGGCAAGCAGGTCGAGCCCCCGCTCCGCGAAGCCGTCGGCGGCACCGAGCAACCCCTCCGGCAGGCCGTCGGCCGACGCCCGGGCATGCCGGGCCAGCAGCGGTGGCAGCTCCCCGTCGACCTGCTCGGACAGCTCGGTCAACCGCTGCGCCACGGTGCGGCGGTCCCCGTCGGAACATCGCGGACCGGTCTGCGTCGCGGCCTGCCCCAGCCGCACCAGATCGTGCAGCACCAGGGCCTCGTGCCCGGCGAAGCCGTCAGCACGCAGCCGGTCCACCAGGTCGTGCAGCCGTTTCACCGCGGTAGCCGACTCACCACCGGCGGCCAGCGTCGCCGCCCGGGCCTGCTCCAGCCACGGGTACAGCACCACCATGGTCGGCGAGTGGAGGCGGTCGGCCTCGGCCATCGCCTCGGCGGCCTGCCGGGCGTCGCCCCGCAACGCGGCGGCCTGGGCACGTTCCG
Organism: Micromonospora palythoicola; assembly: GCF_036689795.1. Classification (NCBI taxonomy): domain Bacteria; kingdom Bacillati; phylum Actinomycetota; class Actinomycetes; order Micromonosporales; family Micromonosporaceae; genus Micromonospora; species Micromonospora palythoicola. The sequence goes on from NZ_JBAGKI010000054.1 coordinate 14,282, forward strand.
ACTGGGCCAGCCCCGCGTAGACCCGGCTGGTCGCCAGGACCGCGCAGGCGCTGAGCGCGGCCTGCAACGCGGTGTCGCTGCGCCCGCGCAGCCGTGCCGCGTACGCCCGCAGGATCGCCAGGTAGCCGGTGCCGAGCCGGAAGTCACCGGCGTCGGCGAGGTCGGCGAACTCGTCGGCCACCAGCGCGTCGATGCCGGCGAGATCGCCGGATAGGGCCAGCCGGGTGCCGCGGGCCAGCTCCACCGCCAGTTGCAGGTACGGCATGTCGGCCCGCCAGCTGGCCACCTTCGCCTGCACCAGATCCACCGCGGAGGCGCTGCGGTACAACTGCCCCTGCACGGCCTGAAGGTGTGCGATCGTGCAGCGGGCCAGCTCGCGGGCGGCGACACTGGCCGCCGGGCGGTCCAGCACGCCCTGGGCGAGCCGGAGCGCGGCCGGCGCGTCCAGCCGGTGCAGCCGCATGATCGCCTCGAAGGCGCGGACCCGGGCCTGCGCGGCGGCGTCGGTCAGCTTGGTGCCCTCGGCGGCGATCTCCTCGACGGTGGACGCCTGGCTCAGCCCCCAGTAGCTGACCATGCCGCGTACGGTGAGCCACCGACTGAGCCGTTCCTCCTGACCCGCGTCGGTGGCGACGGCGTCGAGCACGCCGAGCGCCTCGGCCGGCCGGTCGGCGAACATCAGGATGGTCGCCAGCAGTTCGGCCGCGTCGAACCCGCCACCGGCGTCGAGCGCCGCGCGGGCCAGCCGGGTCGCCAGCGGCACGTCGTAACGGGCGAACGCCTCTCCGGCCGCGGCGATCAGCATCGCCGGGTCCTGCGCGGTGCCGGAGGCCAGCCGCCATCTCGCCACCCGCAGCAGATCCTCCCGCCGTCGCTTGCCGACCTTCTCCAACAGGTCGGCCAGGTGCGCCTGCAACCGGCGGGTCCGGCTCACCGGGCACTGTCGGCGGACCACCTCGCCGTAGAGCGGGTGCGCCAGGCGGACGTCGAGGCGCCGGTCGGACTCCACCATGGTGATGAGGCCGCGTTCCTCGGCGTACTCCACGTCGTGCTGTTCCACGGCCTGGTGCAGCAGCCGCAGGCCGAGCGGCTCGCCGAACGCGACCAGCTCGACCACCGCCCGTACCCCGGGAGTGAGCTGGCCGATCCGGATGTCGATCAGTTCGGTCAGGCTGGGCGCCAGCTCCAGCCGGCCCGTCCAGGTCCACACGCCGTACCGCTCGACGAGCTCACCGCTGTTGGTGGCCGCGTGCACCAGCTCGCGCAGCAGCAGCGGGTTGCCGGCGCTGAGCCGACCCAGGCGGTCGGTGGAGCCGCTGTCCACCTGACCGCCGACGATGGCGGTCAGCATCGCCGCCGTCTCGTCCGGCGGCAGCGGGCCCAGCTCGGCCCGCTCCACCAGACCGTCGGTCCACAGTGCCCGGATCGGCAGTGGGATCTGCTCCCCGTCGCGCAGAGTGCCGACCACGGAGGCGTTCTCCGCCCGGGCCACCAGGTGCACCAGGGCGGCCGACGGTGGATCGAGCAGGTGCGCGTCGTCGACCGCGAGGACGATCCGCCGGCCGGCGGCCTGCTGCTGCAACACGTCGACGGCCCAGCGCAGGATGCCGGCCGGTGACAGACCCTGCGGCTGCTCCGGCAGCACCTGGACCAGGCCACCGAAGGCCATCGCGGAGGTGGTGGCGCTGGCCGCGATCCGCCAGACGGCGTACTTGTCGCCGGGCAACGCGTCGACACCCTCGTGCAGCAGGCGGCTCTTACCGATGCCGGCACTGCCGGTGAAGAGGATTCCCCGGCCTCGGACGCCGGCCACCGCCATCCGGAGACGGTCGAGTTGCTCAGCCCGGCCCACGAAGCTCCACCGACTCATTCGCGCAGCATATCGACGGAACTGTGACCCGTACGGCAGCGCGCGAGGGCGAACTTGAGTAGTTGTAGAGTTACCGGTGAGTATCGCAATTGTCCCGTTCCCGACGCTCGCCCCCGTACCCTTCCGGAATCCGAGTGTCGACACCGGATGCTCACCGCGGCCGGCCCGCCGGTCGCCCTGCCTCGGAGGCCGACGCCTGATGAAGCCGGGCCCGCTCCACCATCTCGGCACCCCCGACGACCCGGCGGGACCGCCTGGCCGTCGGCCCTTTCCGGAGCGACTCGGCGTGTCCAGCACCAACGCCCGGGAACCGGTCGCGGTGGTCGCGGCCGGGCCCGCCGACGCCGGGCGCACCGGAGTCCTCGCCGCGCTGCTGGAACTCGACTCCGGGCTGCTCGCCGTGCCGAGCGGCGGCTGGCTGGTGATCCGGCACAGCGCCGAACCCACCCGGGCCGCCTACGTGCCCGGCTACCGCACGCCGCACGCCTACCGGCCCGAGCTGCCGGCTGCGGGTCCGGCGCTGGCCCGGCCGCCGCGCCGGGTCGAGTTGAGCCTGCCCCAGCCGCTGGTGAGACGTTTCGTGGTGGTCGACACGCCGGACATCGCCACGCTGGGTGCGGCCGGTTGCGGCGTCCTGCTCGACGCGGTGGGGCGGGCCGGGGCGCTGCTGTTCGTGATCGCGGCGGATCAGTCGTTCGGCGCCACCGAGCTGAATCTGCTGTCCGACCTCGCCGGGACACCGGTGCGGGTCTTCTTCGCGGTCACGCCGGGCGCCGCCGGCTGGGCGGCCGGCGAGGGTACGGCGGCGGTGCGGGAGTCGGGGGAGTCCGGCGGCCCGGCGGTCGATCCGGTCACGGTCACCGTCGAGGCGCACCGGGCCGCGCTGCTCGCCGCCGTGCCCGGGCTGGCCGACGCCCGCTGGTTTCCGCTGGTCACCGGCGGCGCGGCCGACCTGCGGCGGGCACTTGTGGACTGGGCGTCCGTCGAGGAACTACGGCGGGGCAGCCTGGAACCGCCCGAGTTGCCCGGCGAGCGCGGCCGGGTGCCGGTCCTCGCCGAGCCGGGCGAATGGTCGGAGCAGCTCGACCGGCAGGTCCGCACGGCGGCCCGGCGGATCCGCCAGCACCTTGCCCTGGAACTGGCCAACATGCACCTGCGCCTGGTGCAGCAGATCGTCTTCGGCGTCGGCTGCGCCGGCCTGCCGCACCTGCTCGACCAGGAGATGGCGGCGCTGTCGCTGCTGGCCACCGCGCAGTGCGACCACCATGCCGGCGAACTCGTCGAGGACGCCGCCGGCCGGCTTTTCGGTGCGCCCCTGCCCGAGGCCGTTCGCCGGCGCATCGACAAGGCGGTGCGCTGGGGTCTGGTCGACGACCCCGCCGGGCAGGAGCTGGAGCGGGCGTTGCTCGTCACCAGCACGGCGGGCGTGACGTCGCTGACCGGTCCGGCGGCTGTCGACATGCTGTCCGCCTATCCCACGTCGCCCCGTACGGCGGTGCTCCCACCGATGGCCGTGGCGCTGTCCGGAGGCTGCTGGCAGCACTGGCGTTCGCCCGGCAACAACGACCCGAGCGCGGCGCGGGCCTGGGCGCAGCGGGCGTTGCGGGAAATCGAGTTGGAGCTGTCCCGGGAGGTCGCCCGCCGCTTCGAGGCGGTCCGGCTCTCGCTCGGCGCGGTGCTGTCCGATGCTGCCGAACACGGCCTCCTGCTCGCCTGACCGGGCGGCCGTCCACCCTGCCGGCGGTGCCGGCGGGGGGTCCGCGCACGCCCGGGACGGGGTCGACCGGGGCGGGGGTGCGGCCGTGGGTGGTGATCCGGGCTGGTCCGGCGTTCCGGTTCCTCGATTCCCCGGATCCGGTGGCACGATGGGGGGCATGGCGGCTCCGCAGGTTGCACCGGTCGAGACCCCGGACACCGATGAGGTGCCGGCAGCCGACCGACCGTGGGTGACGATCGTGTGGGACGACCCGGTCAACCTGATGACCTACGTGACCTGGGTGTTCCAGAAGCTTTTCGGGTACAGCCGGGAGAAGGCCGAGCAGCTCATGCTGGACGTGCACCACAAGGGCAAGGCGGTGGTCTCCAGCGGGGCCCGGGAACGCATGGAGCACGACGCCTCCCAGCTGCACGCGTACGGTCTCTGGGCGACGGTGGACCGGTCGTGAGCGCGAGGAGTGAGCCGGGTTTGCGAGCCCCGCAGTCGCGAACAGGGATGGCACCGTGAGCGCGAGGAGTGAGCCGGGTTTGCGAGCCCCGCAGTCGCGAACAGGGATGGCACCGTGAGCATGTTCCGCCGCCGGGGTGACCGGTACATCGCCACCTTCGCGGTGGACGAGGTGCGTGTGCTCCGTAAGGTCGCCTCCGAGGTGGTCGGCCTGCTCACCGACGGTTTCGACCACTCCGACCCGGTTGTCTGCCGGCTGTTTCCGGAGGTCTACCCGGAAGACGCGACGGGTACCGCGGAGTTCCGCAGGTACACCGAAGGTGACCTGAAGACCGCGAAGATCGATCAGGCCGGCGCGATCCTGGCCGCCCTGCCCGGCGACGACGGCGGGGAGGTACGCCTGGACGCCGAGGCGGCCGAGGCGTGGTTGCGGGCGCTCAACGACGCCCGGCTGGCGATGGGCGTACGGCTGGAGATCAAGGACGGGACGGACCTGGGCGCGGAACTCGACGACGCGGTCGCCGACGACCCGAGTTCCAGCCGGGTGTTCCAGCTTTCGGTCTACGCGTACCTCGGGTACCTGCAGGAGTCCCTGCTCAACGCCCTGATCGACTGACTGTGACCGGCGCCGCCTCGCGGTCGGCCGGCATCGGGCGTTACCCTTGGCGGCGTGCTGAGCATCGACCGGTCGATCGTCGACGCGATCGTCGCCCACGCCCGTCGGGATCACCCCGACGAGGCCTGCGGTGTGGTCGCTGGTCCCGTCGGCAGTGACACGCCGACCCGGCACATCCCCATGGAGAACGCCGCCCGGTCGATGACCTTCTACGAGTTCGACTCGATGGAGCACCTGCGGGTGTGGCGTGAGATGGACGACCGGGACGAGGAGCCGGTGGTCATCTACCACTCGCACACCGCCACCGAGGCGTACCCGTCACGGACGGACATCTCCTTCGCCGGTGAGCCCGACGCCCACTACCTCCTCGTCTCCACGCGCGAGCCCGACACGGAGGAGATCCGCTCCTTCCGCATCGTGGACGGCGTGGTGACCGAGGAGCCGGTGCGGATCCTCGACGCCGGCGTGGATCCACACGCCGTGCAGTCATACATGTTCGGGCAGAGCCCGGCGACGGTCGACTACGAGTGTTCGGGCCGCTGACCACCTCAGCCCCCGCACGCCCTTTCCCGTCACCGAGCACCTACCCGATCGAGGAGTACGACACCATGGCCATCGAGGTTCGCATCCCCACCATCCTGCGCAGCTACACCGGCGGCGCGAAGGTCGTCGAGGGCAGCGGTGACACGCTGAACGACCTGCTCACCGACCTGGACTCGCGGCACTCCGGGCTGCGTGGCCGGCTGGTCACCGAGGCCGGCGCGCTGCACCGCTTCGTCAACGTCTACGTCAACGACGAGGACGTGCGCTTCCTCGGCGCGTTGGACGCCAAGCTCAACGACGGCGACAGCGTCACCATCCTGCCCGCGGTGGCCGGTGGCGCGTTCGGCTTCGCCGCGGCGGCGGCGATGGCGCAGCATGTCGGGGCCGCGCCGGCCGAGCGCCGGGCGCGCGTCACCGCGAGCTGAGGCGGCCGCGATGACGCGGTACGACAGCCTGCTGGACGCCTGCGGCGGAACGCCCCTGGTGGGGCTGCCCCGACTGTCACCCACGGTGCCCGAGGGCGCCCCGCCGGTGCGGCTGTGGGCGAAGCTCGAGGACCGCAACCCCACCGGCAGCGTCAAGGACCGGGCCGCCCTGTTCATGGTCCGCGCCGCGGAGGCGGCCGGCCGACTCCGGCCCGGTGACACCATCCTGGAGCCGACCAGTGGTAACACCGGCATCTCCCTGGCCATGGTGGCCAAGCTGCGGGGTTACCGCCTGGTCTGTGTGATGCCCGAGAACGTCTCCACCGAGCGGGTGCAGCTGCTGCGGATGTACGGCGCGGAGATCATCTTCTCGCCGGCGGCGGGCGGCTCCAACCAGGCGGTGGCGACGGCCAAGCAGATCGCCACCGAGCACCCCGACTGGGTGATGCTCTTCCAGTACGGCAACGAGGCGAACGCCCGGGCGCACTACGAGACCACCGGGCCCGAGCTGCTGCACGACCTGCCGACCATCACCCACTTCGTGGCCGGGCTCGGCACCACCGGCACCCTGATGGGCACCGGGCGCTACCTGCGCGAGAAGGTCGAGGGCATCCAGATCATCGCCGCCGAGCCCCGCTACGGCGAGCTGGTCTACGGGCTGCGCAACATCGACGAGGGGTACGTCCCGGAGCTGTACGACGCGTCGGTGCTGACCCGCCGCTTCTCCGTCGGCACCCGGGACGCGGTGCTGCGTACCCGGCAACTGGTGGAGGTCGAGGGGCTGTTCGTCGGCTTCTCCACCGGCGCGGTCCTGCACGCGGCGCTGTCGGTGGCACACGAGGCCGCGCGGGCCGGCCGCCGGGCCGATGTGGCGTTCGTGGTCAGTGACGGCGGTTGGAAATATCTGAGCACCGGGGCGTACGGCGGGACGCTCGCCGACGCGGAGGAGGCGCTGGACGGTCAGCTCTGGGCCTGACCTGCGGCGCGATCGACATGTGACGAGGGCCACCGGCGGGCTGCCGGCGGCCCTCGTCGCGTCGGTCCACCCGGACCGACCACTTCGGTGACGGGTGGTCGATCGGACGGGCGAAACCGGTGTCACGTTGATGACAACTTCCAGCAGATCATTCTTGCCCTTGCACGCGCGGGCGTAGGCTGCGCAGCGTGGCGTACGCGTCGGTAGTGATCACCGCCGGAGCGGCGGCCGGCACGTTCACTACCTACCGTGACAGCGAGACAACTCGATGCGACTGACCGTCCTGGGCTGTGCGGGCAGCTTCCCCGGACCCGAGTCCCCCTGTTCGGCCTACCTGGTCGAGGCCGAGGACTTCCGGCTCCTGGTCGACTTCGGCTCGGGCTCGCTGTCCACCCTGCAACGCTATGCCGGGCTGCACGCCCCGGACGCCATCCTGCTGACCCACCTGCACTGCGACCACATCCTCGACGCCGCCACCTACGTGGTGGTGCGGCGGTACGCCCCGGACGGGCCGTACCCGCCGTTGCCGGTCTACGCGCCGGCCGGCGCCCCGGACCGGCTCGCCACCGCGTACGGGCAGGAGGACAGCACCGTCGAGGACGTCTACCAGTTCTACGCGTTGCAACCCGGCACCTTCCCGATCGGCCCGTTCACCGTCACCGTCGACCGGGTGCTGCACCCGGTGGAGACCTACGGCGTACGGCTGGAGCACGCCGGCCGGGTGCTCTGCTACTCCTCGGACACCGCCCCCTGCGAGGCGCTGCTGCGCCTGGCCCAGAACGCCGACGTCTTCCTCTGCGAGGCCAGCTATCTCGACGGCGTCGACAACCCGCCGGACCTGCACCTCACCGGCGGTGAGGCGGGCGAGGCGGCCGCCAAGGCCAACGTCGGGCGGCTGCTGCTGACCCACCTGGTGCCCGCCTGGGGCAGCGAGGCGCTCACCGTGGCGGCCGCCTCCGCCGCGTACGCCGGTCCGCTGGAAGTGGTCCGTCCCGGCGCCTGCTACGAGGTCTGACCCGCCGGGCGCGGGTTCGTGCCGCACTGTTCGCCGGGTGGTCAAGTGGACGTCTCCTGGACCTTCGCTGTCACCACGACGGTGAAGACATGCGGATCGCCATCGTGACCGAGTCGTTCCCGCCCGACGTCAACGGAGTCGCCCACTCGGTCGTGCGGGCCGCCGAGCACCTCGTCGCCCGCGGCCACGAGCCGTTGGTGATCGCACCCGCCCCGCCGGGGACGCTGCGCCGCGCCACCGACCGGTACCCGTACCCGGTGGTCCGCATCCCGAGCGTGCCGTTGCCGCGCTACCAGGGCTTCCGGCTCGGCGTGCCGACGAACAACCGGCTGGCCGGGGTGCTGCTGGAGCACTCGCCCGACGTGGTGCACCTGGCCAGTCCGTTCATCCTCGGCGCCCGGGCGGCGGTGCTGGCGGCCCGGCACGGGCTGCCCACCGTCGCCGTCTACCAGACCGACGTGGCCGCCTACGCCCGGGCGTACCGGGTCGGGTGGGGTGAGGCCGCGGCCTGGCGGCGGCTGCGGGAGATCCACAATTCGGCCCGCCGTACCCTGGCGCCCTCCACCCGGGCCGCCGAGGACCTCGCCGCGCACGGCGTGCAGCGGATCTGGCTGTGGCGCCGGGGCGTCGACGCGGAGCGTTTCCACCCGGACAAACGGTGCCCGAGCCTGCGCCGGACCCTCGCCCCCAACGGGGAACTCCTGATCGGTTACGTGGGACGGCTCGCCCCGGAGAAGCGGGTCGACCTGCTCGCCGCCACCGCCCGACTACCCGGCGTCCGGGTCGTGGTCGCCGGTGACGGCCCGGTTCGCCGCCAGCTCGAACGGGACCTGCCCGGCGTGCGGTTCCTCGGTGTCCAGCACGGCGAGGCGTTGGCCCGCCTCTACGCCAGCCTGGACCTGTTCGTGCACACCGGTCCGCACGAGACCTTCGGCCAGACCATCCAGGAGGCGCTGGCCAGCGGGGTGCCGGTGGTCGCGCCGGCCAGTGGCGGGCCGGTCGACCTGGTCACCCCGGGGCAGACCGGCGAACTGGTGCCACCGGGGGACGACGTGGCGATCGCCGAGACGGTCGCGGGGCTGGCCGCCGACGGGGCACGCCGGCAGGCGTACGGCATCGCGGCGCGCGCCGAGGTGAGCGGACGCAGCTGGGCGGCGGTCGGCGACGAACTCGTCGGGCACTACCGGGCCGCCCGCGCCAGCATCCCCGCCGTCGACCTGCCGGCGGCGTCGTGACCGGCAGCCACCCGGACCGCACCAGCACCACCCCGAGCACCGGCGCCACCACCACGACCGAGGTCGCGGGTACCCCTGGCGGTGCGCTGCGGATCGTCCGGCTGGCCAGCTTCGTCACCGGGACCTCCGGCGGGCTGCGCACCGCGTTGCAGCAGCTCGGCGCGGGTTACCGGGCGGCCGGGCACGAACCCGTGCTGGTGGTGCCCGGACACCGCGACGACGACGAACGCCATCCGTGGGGCCGGGTGGTCACCCTCGCCGGCCCACCGCTGCCGCACAGTGGCGGCTATCGGCTGCTGACCGCCCGCCGCCGGCTCGCGCGGCTGCTGACCACGCTCGCACCCGACCGGCTGGAGGTGTCCGACCGCGCGACGCTGCGCTGGACCGGCGACTGGGCGCGGGCGAACGGCGTGCCGTCGGTGATGGTCTCGCACGAGTCCCTCACCGGTCTGCTGGGTGCCTGGGGCGTACCCGGTCCGCTGGGACGGCGGCTCGCCGACCGGCTGAACGCCGACACGGCCCGCCGGTACGACCGGATCGTCTGCACCACCCGATGGGCGGCCGAGGAGTTCGCCCGCCTCGGCGTGTCCCACGTCGACCTGGTGCCGCTCGGCGTCGACCTGGACACCTTCCACCCCGACCGCGCCGCCCCGGCGGTCCGGGACCGGTACGCGGGCGCGGGCGAGGTGCTGCTGGTGCACTGCGCGCGGCTGTCCGTGGAGAAGCGGCCCGAGCTGGCCGTCGACGCGTTGGCGCAGCTGCGCCGGGCCGGTGTGCCGGCGGTGCTGGTGATGGTCGGTGACGGTCCGCGCCGCACCGCGCTGCAACGGCGCTCGGCCGACCTCCCCGTCACCTTCACCGGTTTCCTGCCCGACCGTCGTGCCCTCGCGGCGGTGCTGGCCAGCGCCGACGTGGTCCTGGCCCCAGGGCCGGTGGAGACCTTCGGTCTGGCCGGGCTGGAGGCGCTGGCCTGCGGTACCCCGGTGGTGGTGAACGCGACCAGCGCGTTGCCCGAGGTGGTCGGGCCGGGCGGGCTCGCCGCCGACGGCACCCCGGCGGCGTTCGCCGCGGCCGTCGGTCAGCTGCTGTCGCGCCCCGAGGCCGCCCGGCGGGCCGCCGCCCGGCACCGGGCGGAGCGGTTCGGCTGGCCGGCGGCGGTCGCCGGGTTCCTCCGCGCGCACGGCGCCCACGCCGACCGGCGGTCGCGCCGACCCGGCTGGTGATCGCGCCGACCGGTGATCGCGGCGGTAGGCCGGGAGCGGCCGACACCCGGGGCGGGTCCGATCGGCGGACCACATAGGGTGCAGGGATGGCGCGACCTGACGGGCGGCGACCCGACCAACTTCGACCGGTGACCCTGACCCGCGGTTGGAGCACCCATCCCGAGGGCTCGGTGCTCGTGGAGTTCGGCGGCACCCGGGTGCTCTGCACCGCGAGCGTCACCGAGGGGGTGCCGCGCTGGCGCCGTGGCTCCGGGCTGGGCTGGGTGACCGCGGAGTACGCGATGCTGCCCCGGGCCACGAACACCCGATCCGACCGGGAGAGCGTCAAGGGCCGGGTGGGTGGGCGTACCCACGAGATCTCCCGGCTGGTCGGCCGGAGCCTGCGCGCCGGGATCGACCTGAAGGCGCTCGGTGAGAACTCGATCGTGCTCGACTGCGACGTGCTGCAGGCCGACGGCGGGACCCGGACCGCCGCGATCACCGGTGCCTACGTGGCGCTGCACGACGCGGTGAACTGGCTCGCCGCCCGTAAGGCCCTGAGCGGTCAGCCGGAGAAGGTGATGCACCGGTCGGTGGCGGCGGTGAGCGTCGGTGTGGTCGACGGTGAGCCGCGCCTGGATCTGTGCTACGACGAGGACGTGGCCGCCGAGGTGGACATGAACGTGGTCTGCACCGGCACCGGCGACTTCGTCGAGGTGCAGGGCACCGGCGAGGCCGGTGTCTTCGCCCGCGACCAGCTCGACGCCCTGCTCGACCTGGCCGTGGTCGGCTGCCTGGACCTGGCCGAAGCCCAGCGGAAGGCACTACTCCCATGAACAAGGTGCTGCTCGCCACCCGCAACCGCAAGAAGCTGATCGAGTTGCAGCGCATCCTGGACGGGGCGCTGGGTGCGCACCGGGTGGCGCTGATCGGGCTCGACGACGTCGAGGCGTACCCGGAGCTGCCGGAGACCGGGCTGACCTTCGGGGAGAATGCGCTGATCAAGGCCCGGGAGGGCTGCCGGCGTACCGGGCTGCCGACGATCGCCGACGATTCCGGGCTGGCCGTCGACGCGCTCAACGGGATGCCGGGGGTGTTCAGCGCCCGCTGGGCCGGGCGGCACGGTGACGACCAGGCCAACCTGCAACTGGTGCTCGACCAGATCGGCGACGTGCCGGACGAGCACCGGGGCGCCTCCTTCGTCTGCACCGTGGCGCTGGTGCTGCCCGGTGGCAAGGAACACCTGGTCGACGGCCGGCAGGCGGGTCGCCTGCTGCGTGCTCCGCGCGGCGACGGCGGATTCGGCTACGACCCGATCTTCCTCGGCGACGGCCAGGACCGCACGAACGCCGAGCTGACCCCGCAGGAGAAGGACGCGATCAGCCACCGCGGCAAGGCGCTGCGCGAGCTGGCCGCGCTGGTCGCCAAGGTGCTCTGACCCGCTACCGCGACACGAGTTGCGGCGTCTCGTGCGCCATCACCCGGCCTCAGCCGAGGGGGCCGACCTCCTGCTCGATGGCGACACGGAGGTCGGGGCCGGCCAGCACGGCGCGGGCGCCCTCCATCAGCGGGGCGAGGAAGACGTCGGGGCCGGGCTCGCCGACGGCTCCGCCGAGCGCGGCGATCGCCGCCCGCCCGGCCGGCGACGGAACCAACGGCGCCCGCAGCTGCAACCCGCGTACGGCGGCGAGCAGTTCCACCGCGAGCAGGCTGGCCAGGTTGTCCAGCACGGTACGCAGCTTTTTGGTCGCCGCCCAGCCCATCGAGACGTGGTCCTCCTGCATGCCACTGGTGGGCAGCGAGTCCACCGAGGCCGGCGCGGCCAGCCGGCGGTTCTCGGCGACGATCCCGGCGGCCGTGTACTGCGCGATCATCAGCCCGGAGTTGACCCCGGCGTCGGGGGAGAGGAACGCCGGCAGGTCCCGGGAGCGGGTGACGTCGAGCAGGCGGTCCACCCGACGCTCGGCGATCGCGCCCACCTCGGCGGCGGCGATGGCCAGGAAGTCCGCCGCGAAGCCCAGGGGTGCGCCGTGGAAGTTCCCGGTCGACTCGACCCGACCGTCGGGCAGCACCACCGGGTTGTCGACCACCGAGACCAGTTCCCGGGCGGCGGTGGTCCGGACGAAGTCCAGGGTGTCCCGGGCCGCGCCGGCCACCTGCGGTGCGCAGCGCATCGAGTAGGCGTCCTGCACCGCGTGCGCCAGGTCGTCGCGGTGCGAGTCCATCACCGCCGAGTGCTGCAACAACCGGTGGATGTTGGCGGCCGAGACACCTTGCCCGGGATGCGGCCGGATGGCGTGCAGTTCCGGCCGGAACGGCCGTTCCGAGCCGAGCATCGCCTCGATGGCGAGGGCGGCGGTGACGTCGGCCATGGTGAACAGGTGGGCGGCGTCGTCGATGGCCAGCAGCAGCATGCCGAGCATGCCGTCGGTGCCGTTGATCAGCGCCAACCCCTCCTTGGCGGCCAGCTCGACCGGGGCGAGGCCGGCCCGGCGCAGCGCCTCGGCGGCGGGCACCCGTCCGCCGTCGGGGCCGAGCACCCAGCCCTCGCCGAGCAGCACCAGCGCGCAGTGTGCCAGCGGGGCCAGGTCGCCGGAGGCGCCCAACGAACCGTGCTCGGGCACCCAGGGAGTGACCTCGTGGTTGAGCAGGTCCACCAGGGCCTCGGCGACCAGCGGCCGTACCCCGGAGCGGCCGAGCGCCAGCGAGCGGACCCGCAGCAGCATCATCGCCCGGACCACCTCCCGGGGCATCGGCGCGCCGACGCCGGCGGCGTGTGACCGGATCAGCGCGTGCTGCAACTCGGCGCGCCGCTCGGGAGCGACGAAGGTGTTCGCCAGCGCCCCGAAACCGGTCGACACGCCGTACACGGGCCGACCGGCGGCCTCGATGCCGTCCACGATGGACCGGCTGGTGGCCATCGCCTCGACGGTGGCCGGGTCGAGGACCACCTTGGCGCCACCACGCGCCACGGCGCGCACGTCGGCTGGGTTGATTCCGGTGGGCTGGACGGTGACGGTCATCGCGGTACTCCGTTGTGCAGGACCTGGCGGACGAGAGGCACCCCGGGCCGGTAGGCCAGGTGCAGGTGGGACGGCGCGTCGAGGATGATCAGGTCGGCGCGGGCACCGGGCCGCAGCACGCCGATGTCGTCGCGGCGCAGCGCCCGCGCGCCACCGGCGGTCGCGGCCCAGACCGCCTCCGCCGGGGTCATCCCCATCTCGCGGACGGCCAGCGCGATGCAGAACGGCATCGACGAGGTGTACGACGAGCCGGGGTTGCAGTCGGTGGCCAGCGCCACGGTAACGCCGGCGTCGAGCAGCCGGCGCGCGTCCGGGTAGGGCGACCGGGTGGAGAACTCGGCACCGGGCAGTAGGGTGGCGACGGTCGTGGTGTGCCCGCCTTCGTGGCACATGCAGTCGAACCGGGTCGACGCCAGCGCGTCGACGTCGGCGTCGGTCAGGTGGGTGCAGTGGTCCACGCTGGCCGCCCCCAGCTCCACCCCGAGTCGCACGCCCGGGCCGTGGCCGAGCTGGTTGGCGTGTACCCGCACGTCCAGGCCGACCGCCTGCCCGCAGGTCAGGATCGCCCGGGCATGGTCGGCGTCGAAGGCGCCCCGCTCGCAGAACACGTCGATCCAGCGGGCGTACGGCCGGGCGGCGGCCAGCATCGGCCCGCAGACCAGCGACACGTACTCGTCGGGGCGGTCGGCGTACTCGGCCGGCACCACGTGCGCGCCGAGGAAGGTGGTCTCCCCGGTGACCTCCGCGGCGATCCGCAGCGAGCGGGCCTCGTCGGCGACGGTGAGGCCGTACCCACTCTTGATCTCGATCGTGGTGGTGCCCTGGCGCAGTGCCTCCGCGCGCAGCCGGCGCACGGTGGCCCGCAGCTCACCGTCGGAGGCGGCCCGGGTGGCGCCGACCGTGGTGCGGATACCGCCGCCGGTGTACGGCTCGCCGGTCATCCGGGCGGCGAACTCGGCGGCCCGGTCCCCGGCGAAGACGAGGTGGGCGTGGCTGTCCACGAACCCGGGGAGCACGGCCGCGCCGGCGGCGTCGATCCGCCGGTCCGCCGGCGGCGCGTCGGCCGCCGGGCCCACCCAGGCCACCTCGCCGTCCTCGACGAGCACCGCCGCGCGTCGCCGGATCCCCAGCGGCCCGCCCTCGCCGCGACCGGCCACATTCGTGACCAGCTCACCGATGTCGTCCACCAGCAGACTAGGCACGGGTGACCTCCGTGATCGCGGTGACCAGTTCCTGCGCCACGTCCACCCGCACGTGCCGACCGTCGCGGACCAGCACCTGACCGTCCACCACCACCTGCGCGACGTCGGCGGTGCTCGCCGCGAACCAGACGCCCGCCGGGGTCACCCCGGCCGTGCGTACGCTGTCCAGCCGCACCGTGACCAGGTCGGCGCGGTCACCGACGGCGATCCGGCCGGCGTCGGTCCAGCCCAGCGCGGCGTGCCCGGCACTGCTCGCGGCGGTGAGCAGCTCCGCCGGGGTGAAGTGGCCCCGCCTGCGGGTGCGCAGCCGCTCGTCCAGCTCGACGGCGCGTGCCTCCTCGAACGGGTCGATCACGGCATGGCTGTCACTGCCCAGGCTCAGCGGAATGCCGGCGTCGGCCATCCGGCGGGCCGGACCGATGCCGTCGGCCAGCTCCCGTTCGGTGGTGGGGCAGAGGCAGACCCCGGTCCGGCTGTCGCCGAGCAGCCCCACGTCGGCGCTTGTCGGATGGGTGGCGTGCACCGCCGTGGTGGCCCGGCCGAGCACCCCGTGCTCGGCGAGCAGCCGCGTCGGGGTGCACCCGTGCACCGCCCGGCAGGCGTCGTTCTCGGCGGGCTGCTCCGACAGGTGCACGTGCAGCGGCGCGTCGCGGCGGTGCGCCCAATTGGCCACGGTGGCGAGCTGCGCGGCCGGCACCGCCCGCACCGAATGGATCGCGGCGCCGAGCCGCGCGTGCCCGCCGTCGGGAGTGAACGCGTCGAGCCGCTCCGCCCACCGCAGTGCGTCGCCGTCACCGAACCGCTGCTGCGGCCCGACCAGCGGCCGGCCGTCCACCGAGGCGGTCAGATAACAGGTGTCCAGCAGGGTCAGCCGGATCCCGGCCTGCGCCGCCGCCTCGACCAGCGCCGCGCCCATCGCGTTCGGGTCGGCGTACCGGCTGCCGCCCGGCCCGTGATGCAGGTAGTGGAACTCGCCCACACAGGTGATGCCGGCCAGCGCCATCTCGGCGTACACCGCCCGGGCCAGCGTCAGGTACGAGTCGGGGTGGAGGCGGCCGGCGACCGCGTACATCTGGTCGCGCCAGCTCCAGAAGTCGCCGCGCCCGGCGTGGGTACGCCCGCGCAGCGCCCGGTGGAACGCGTGGGAGTGCGCGTTGGCCAGCCCCGGCAGGGTCAGCCCCGGCAGCCGCACCGCGTCGGCCAACACCTCGACACCGGCGTCGGGCCGGCCGCCGGGCGTGAGCGGGGTGACGCCGGTGATCCGGTCGTGCACGGTCTCGACCAGCACGTCCGGGGTCGGCTCGGCCTCCCCGGGCAGCCAGGCGTACTCCGCGAGCCAACGGGTGGCGGTCATCGGAGCAGCTCCTCCAGCACCCGGGCCAGCGCGGTCACCCCGGCGGCGCAGTCGGCGTCGGTGGCCGACTCGGCGGGGGAGTGCGACACCCCGGTCGGGTTGCGGACGAACAGCATCGCGGTGGGTACGTGGGCGGCGAGCACCCCGGCGTCGTGCCCCGCCCCGGTGGGCAGCACCGGCGCGGCCAGCAGCCCGGCCAACCGGTCGGCCATCCCGTCGTCGAAGGCCACCAGCGGGGTCGCCGACTCCTCGGTCAGCGTCACCCGCGTACCGTCGCGCCGGGCCCGTTCGGTGGCCTTGCCGTGCACGGCCGCCACCATCCCGGCCAGCGTCTCCGGCTCCGCCGCCCGGGCGTCCAGCCAACCCGTCACCCGGGACGGGATCGCGTTCGTGGCGTTCGGCTCCACCGCCACCCGACCGACGGTGGCGTGGGCGTCGCGCAGCCGGGCCTCCTTGTTCGCCGCGAGCACCGTGAACGCGTACGTGAGCATCGGGTCCCGGCGGTCGACCATCCGGGTCGTACCGGCGTGGTTGCCCTCGCCGGTGAAGTCGAAGCGCCAGCGGCCGTGCGGCCAGATGGCGCTCGCGACGGCCACCGGCGCGTCCTGCTCGACGAGCGCGCGGCCCTGCTCGACGTGCAACTCCACGAAGGCCGCGAAGCGGCCGAGCAGCTCCGGCCGGGCACCCGCCGGCCGGTCACCCAGCGCCTCGGCGAAGCTCACCCCGCCGGCGTCGCGCAACCCGGCCGCCCGTTCGACGTCGAGCGCGCCGGTGAGCAGCCGGGACCCCAGGCACGGTACGCCGAACCGGGCGCCCTCCTCCTCCACGAACGCCGCCACCGCCAGCGGCCGGGCCGGCGTGACACCCGCGGCGCGCAGCTCGTCGACCGCCAGGAAGGCGCTCACGATGCCCAGCGGACCGTCGTACGCCCCACCGTGCGGCACCGAGTCGAAGTGGCTGCCGGTCAGCACCGCCTCCCCGGCCTCCGGGTCACCCCACCAGGCGAACAGGTTGCCGTTGCCGTCGTCGGTCACCGGCATGGCCCGCTCGGCGGCCTGCGCCCGGAACCACTGCCGCAGCCGCAGCTCCGGCTCGGTCAACGCGTACCGCAGGTAGCCGCCGCTGCGCTCGTCCCGCCCGATCGGGGCGATCTCGTCCCAGAGCTGCCGGAACCTGTCCAGCCGGTGCTCGCCGGCTGCCGAATGCGTCAACAAGAGCTTCCCTCACTCCGCCATCGGGACGCGGACGCCGGTGCGCTCGGCCACCTCGCGGGCGGCGTCGTAGCCGGCGTCGACGTGCCGGATGACGCCCATCGCCGGGTCGTTCGTCAACACCCGCTCGATCTTCTGCCCGGCCAGCGCGCTGCCGTCGGCCACGCAGACCTGGCCGGCGTGGATCGACCGGCCGATGCCGACGCCGCCGCCGTGGTGGATGGAGACCCAGGACGCCCCGCTGGCGGTGTTGACGAGCGCGTTGAGCAGCGGCCAGTCGGCGATCGCGTCCGAGCCGTCGGCCATCGCCTCGGTCTCCCGGTACGGGCTGGCCACGCTGCCGCAGTCCAGGTGGTCGCGGCCGATCACCACCGGCGCACTCAGCTCACCGGAGGCGACCATCTCGTTGAACCGTACGCCCGCTTTGTCCCGCTCGCCGTAACCGAGCCAGCAGATCCGCGCGGGCAGGCCCTGGAACGCGACCCGCTCACCGGCCAGCCGGATCCACCGCGCGAGGGACTCGTTCTCCGGGAACAGGTCCAGGATCGCCCGGTCGGTGGCGGCGATGTCGGCCGGATCGCCGGAGAGCGCCGCCCACCGGAACGGCCCCTTGCCCTCGCAGAACAACGGCCGGATGTACGCCGGCACGAAGCCGGGGAAGTCGAAGGCGCGCTCGTACCCGCCGAGGCGGGCCTCGCCCCGGATCGAGTTGCCGTAGTCGAAGACCTCCGCGCCCGCGTCGAGGAAACCCACCATCGCCTCGACGTGCTTCGCCATCGACGCCCGGGCCCGGTCGGTGAACTCGGCCGGCTTGGCCGCCGCGTACTCCCGGGCGTCGGCCAGCTCGACCCCCTCCGGCAGGTACGACAGCGGATCGTGCGCGCTGGTCTGGTCGGTGACGATGTCGACGGTCGCGCCCCGGCGCAGCAGCTCCGGGAAGACCGTGGCGGCGTTGCCGACGACACCGACGCTCAACGCCCGCCGGTCCCGCCTGGCGGCGAGCACCCGCTGCACCGCGTCGTCCAGGTCGTCGGCGATCTCGTCCAGGTAGCGGTCGTGCACCCGGCGGGCCAGCCGGCTGCGGTCCACGTCCACGATCAGACAGGCACCACCGTTCATGGTGACCGCGAGCGGCTGCGCCCCGCCCATGCCGCCACAACCGGCGGTGAGCGTCAACGTGCCGGCCAGGGTGCCGTCGAATTTCTTGGCGGCGACGGCGGCGAAGGTCTCGTAGGTGCCCTGGAGGATGCCCTGGGTGCCGATGTAGATCCACGAGCCGGCGGTCATCTGCCCGTACATGGTCAGGCCGAGCTGCTCCAGGCGGCGGAACTCCGGCCAGGTCGCCCAGTCGCCGACCAGGTTCGAGTTGGCCAGCAGCACCCGGGGCGCCCACTCGTGCGTCCGCAGCACACCGACCGGGCGACCCGACTGCACGAGCATCGTCTCGTCGTCGCGCAGCTCGGTGAGCGTCCGCACCAGGGCGTGGTACGACGGCCAGTCCCGGGCGGCCCGGCCGGTGCCGCCGTACACGACCAGGTCGTCCGGGCGCTCGGCGACCTCGGGGTCGAGGTTGTTCATCAACATCCGCAGGGCGGCCTCCTGCGGCCAGCCCCGGGCGGTGCGTTCGGTACCGCGTGCGGCGTGGATGCTGGTTCCCGGGCCGGGCGTGGCCTGGTCGGATCGCGTCATCGTGGTTCTCCTCCTAACCGAGGAACAACTGTCGACGGGCCGCCGAGGCTTCGAACGCCTCCAGCCGCCGCTGGGTCTCGGCCGGGGCGGCGTCGCAGATCGCCTGCAGCAGCACCATGGCCAGGGTCATCGGAGCGGTGTGCAGGTCGAACACGAGTTGCGCGCCGACCGCGGCGGGCAGCACCACGTCGGCGTGCTCGGTCGCCGGACTCACCGGTGAGTCGGTGATCGCCACCACCGTCAGCTCCGCCTCGCGGGCCTCGCGCAGCGCCTCCAGGGTCTCCCGGGGATAGCGCGGCAGCACGAACGCCAGCAGCGCCCGCGCCCCCGCCTCGGCGGCCTGTTCGAGGCGGTCGGTGAGCAGGCTGCCGCCGTCGTCGAGCACCCGCACGTCGGGATGCACCTTGGCGGCGAAGTACGCAAAGTACGCGGCCAGTGGCGCGGCGGAGCGCAGGCCGAGCACCGGCAGCGGCCGGCTGGCCGCCAGCAGACGCCCGGTCTCGGCGATCCGCTCCCGGTCGGCCAACTGACCGGCCAACCGGTCCAGGTTGCCGATCTCGGCGCGTACCGCCTGCTGAAGTTCGTTGCCGACGGTGGTCGGGCCGGGCGCGGCGGCGGTCAGCTCGCGCAGCCGGCGACGCAGCGCCGGGTATCCGTCGTGGCCCAGCGCCACCGCGAACCGGGTGACCGAGGGCTGGCTGACCCCGGCCAGCTCGGCGACCTCGGCGGCGGAGAGGTAACCGACGGCGGGGGCGTGCTGCACCAGACAGTGCGCGATGCGCCGCTGCGTCGGGGTGAGCCGGACGCCGTCGAACAGGCCGACGACCCGCTCCGTCGACGCCATGGCAGCTCCCTCATTCATCCCGTGACTCTATGCATGAAAACTTTCATTCGGCAAGCCTGCCGCTCGGTTCCACAATGGAACGCCGTGGCCTGCAGGTATGGCGGCTGTCGCCGGGCTCTGGGCCCGGCCGACCGGGCGGCAAGCGCCGGGCCGATAGGATCCCGGTCGGCGGTCGAGCAGAGGAGTGGGACATGCAACCGGAGGGTCCCTACCGGTACACCCACATGCTGGGTGGGTCACCGGTCGGGAAGGCATGGGCCGCCGTCGACGGGCAGGGCCGATTCGTCACGGTGGCTGTCCTCGACGCCACGGTCGCCGCTGCTCCGGGCTGGCGGGAAGCCTTCGCCGGCACCGCCAACAGTCTCGCCCAGGCTCCCGGCGGCTCGCCCTTCACGTACGCGGACTTTTCGGCCGCCGCGCCCTGGGTCGCGTACGCGGCGGAGGCCGGCCCGGCAGCGGAGAAGTTGTTCCGGGCCCTCGGCGTCGACTACCAGCCGGTACCCCCAGTTGGCGCACCGGTCTCCGGACCACCCCAACCCGTTTCGGGTGCCCCGCGGTCCGTTTCCGGTCCGCCTGCGCCGACCTCCGGCCCCCCGGTCCCCATCTCCGGCCCGCCCCAGCCGGTCTCCGGCCCGCCCCAGCCGATGTCGGGTGCTCCTGCCCCCGGCCAGGGCGGGCCGATCGCCGCGACGCCGCCGCACACGTCGTGGCACGGACCCGCGAGTCCGGCCCCGATCCAACCGCCCGCCTCGGGTCCGGTCTCCGGCGCGCCGATCTCGCCCGGCCCCGGCGTGGCCAGCGACGATTTCGGCTTGGACCCGTTCACCGCGCCGGTGCGGCGGATCCAACCGTCGGCCCGACCCAAGCGACGCACCGGCCTCTGGGCCGCCGTCGCAGCGCTCGCACTCGTGGCGGCCGTCGGTACCGGTGCCGCCGTCTGGGCGCTCACCGGCGACGATGACCCCGAGCCACCGCAGACGGCGCCGACCGGGGTCGAGGGCTCCGGCAGCAGCTTCCCCAATCCCGCTCAGGTCAACCCGGGCATCAAGCCGTGGGCACAGGTCGCGCCGTACAGCCCGGAGGAGCGTGCACTGGCGATCGCGGCGCCCTCGCTCGTCTTCGTGGAGGCGGTGTTCACCGGATTCGTGCGGGAAGCCAAGTCCAACGTGCCCCTCAGCGCGACGCCCGTGACGTTCAAGCGGCGGTGCAGCGGGTTCGTGGCCAACCCGGACGGCCACGTGGTGACAAATGGTCAGTGCGTCCAGCCGAGCGCCGAAATCGCCCGTGAACGCGCCCTGTACACGCTCGGGCGCATCCTCATCGAGCAGAACAAGCTCTCCGCCACCGAACTGGACGGCTACGTCCGCAGCAAGATGGGGACTACCACCTTCACCGGCGATCAGCCGGACGTCGACCCGGCCGTACAGGTGTTCGCCCAGTTCAACATCGCACGAGGCGACCTGACCGCCAACCCGGCGGTGCCCGCGCAACTGGTCAATGTCCTTGCCGCAGACGGCGGCAACCTGGCGCTGCTCAAGCTCGCGCAGTCCGACCTGCCGACGGCGGAACTCGATCCGTCCGCCAAGCCCGGACCCGGTACGGCTCTGCTGCTCATCGGCTACCAGACGGGCGACAGCGACTTCCGGGCGGCGACCTACACCGTCGAGGCCAAGCAGGTCCAGGTGTCGAGCACCGGAAAGCAGGGCACCGTCGAGGTGGCGAGGGTCAACGACGACCTCGGCATCTACTCGCACGGCGGCATCGCCATCGACACCCAGGGGCGGGTCGTCGGTGTCATCGACAACGATCGAGCTGCCAACGGTGGCGCCAACCGGGCACTGGTACCGGTGTCCGCCGTTGCCGGGCTGCTCGACGAGACGGATGTCCGGAACGAGCTCGCCGATGCCGACCGGGCCTACCGTAGCGGGCTTGACGCCTTCTTCGCCGGCCGGAGTGACGATGCGGTCGCACAGTTCAACGCGGTGGCCGAGGCGTCACCGGCGAATCTCGTCGCCCAGGCGTACCGACAGAACGCGATCGACAGGAGCCGGCTTGAGCGGGATTCGTCCGAGTCATCCAACCTGTTACCGATCCTGCTGGCCGGGCTCGGCGGTGCTCTGGTGGTCGGACTGGGCGGCGCAGCGGTACTGGTGATGCGCCGAAGATCCACGTACTGAGCGGCAGTCGCGACCAGAGATCGTCAGCGGGTGGAGTTGTCCCGTCCCCAGGCGTCCCGCGGGTGCCGACGGGCGCGCAGCGCGGCCAGCAGAGTGATCGTCACGTACACCATCGACGCGGGCGCGAGCCACGGTCGGGGAAGCACGACATCCCGCAGCCACGATGACGGCACGGAGGCTCGGATCCCGTCGTGGCTGGCGCGCAGCATGGTGTTGCCGGCACGGACCCGCGCGAGGGTGCGGACCAGGTCGCCCGTGCGCCGGGGTGCCTGAACGAAACTCGTCGCGGCGCTGACCTCCCGTTTCTCCGCCGAGCTGAACTGCGAGTCGAGGTAAAGATCGTCCGCGATCTGCTCCGGAAAGCGTTCGAAGCGTTGCCGTCCGGCGGCTGAGACCGCCATCGCACCCCTGCCGAAGAGCGCGTCGGCGAAGATCGGGAGACGGGTGCTGATCGCGTAGTAGGCCCGCACCGCGAGCGGTCGATCCTCGGTCACCATGGCCCGGCGGGGCGTCACGGCCAACGGTGGCCGCTCACCGGCGGAGAGCTCCGCCGCCATCGCGCGGAGCGCGCCACGGGAGAGGACCACGTCCGCGTCGAGGTACACCCGGGGAAACCCGCGGGCTGCGGCATCGCCCATGTTGAGGGCGTTGGCCTTGCCGGGCTCGGCGACCTCAATCACACGTACGCCCGGGCGCGCCGCCGCCATCTCGGCCGTGTCGTCGGTGCAGCCGTTGGCCACCACCACGATGTCCAACTCGTCGGGCACGGCATCGGCCAGCAACGCGTCCAGACAACCGCCGATCACCGCGGCCTCGTTGTGCGCGGCGATCACCACGCTGATCATGGGTCGCTCATGGCTTGTCACAGCAGCCTCACCGTCGACGCAGGAATACCGGCCACATTGGTCGGTGGATCACCTTTGGTGGCAGTGTGCCCGGTCACCTGCCGGCACGCACGGCCGTCAAGCTTGCCGGAGCCGATCGTCACGCCGCAAGCAGGTCCCGGCGGGACAGGTCCCCATTGGGCGTTGCCGTAGGACGGTTTGCCCGTGTGAATCCGTCTTGCCCGGAGTGCGTCCTGACTGTGCTGCCAATCACAGCCGTCCGGATGAATCTGCGGGACACCGTGGACGGTTGGCCCGCTGGTATCGTCCTCGTGTTTTCCGGGGCCGGGCGGGGGCCGACCACAGTGGGCGTCGATGTCGAGCTCCCAGTCCCCCGTCGTCACCGCGGCGGATACTGATGGGAGACGCACCCGCATGGGAAGCTTGACCGCTCCGGCCCGTAGGCCCTGGTCCCGGCAGCCGGGCCAGGACGGTTCGGCACCCGCGCATCTGCGGCTGGCACGTAACCTGACGACCGCCGCGCTGGTGCTCGTGGCGGTGAAGCCCCTACTCGACATCGGCGAGGGCCGGGGAGACGGCCTCGACCTCGGTGCGCTGCTCACCGCCCTGGGAGCCGTGCTGATGGTGGCCGCTCTCGGCGTGTTCGCACTCGGCTCCCGGCGGCTGCCCCCCCGACCGCTGCTGCTCATGGCCGCGGGGATCGGACTGCTGCTCGTCCTCTCGGCGGTGAGCTACCTGGCCGTGGACGCCCGAGCTGATCTGCTGGCGGCCTTCGACGTCCGGCGATACTCGATCTACGGGCCGCCCCAGGAGCCGACGGCTGCGATACCCGCCGAGGCGGTCCGACTGCTTGTCGGGTTCGCCCCGCTCGCTCTCATCGGCCTGATGTTGCTGCGCCGGGACTGGTTTCCGGTACGCCGTCTGGCGATCGTCGCGGGAGTCGTGGTGATCGGTGCGCTTGTGCACTCCGTTCTGGCGTGGTTGCAGGTCGCCGAGGTGATTCCCTACTCCTTCCACTTCGAGCTGGCCGGATGGCAGAAGATCGGCCGGGCCTCCGGTGGCTACTTCCACCCGATGTCGCTCGGGCGGCTGTTGATGTTCTCGGTCTTCCTGATCTACGTTCTGGGCGAGCGGATGGGCGTGCCCGCCACCGTGCGGTACGGACTGATCGGGCTTTTCGTCGCCACCGGGGTCGTGTCGCTGCACCGCTTCACCATTCTCTGCCTCGTGCTGATCGTCGCGGCGTTCGAGCTGCAGCGCGTGCGCGCGCTGGTCACGGCGCGTCGCCGCGGCGACCTGACCCGGCGGGGTGTGCTGTTCGTCGGCGGGGGACTCGCTGCCGTCGCCGCCTTGGCCGGCATGCTCTGGGGAGACGCGATCTGGCGACGGGCCGAGGTCGTCGTCACCGAGGTCGGTTCCCTCGACGTGCGTTCCGACACCTTCATGCACGGTCGGGGAGCGATCTGGAACGACGTGATGGAGATTCTCGGCCGCGCCCCGGTCGACGTGTGGCTGTTCGGGTTCGGCTACGAGCCCTGGGACATGCACAACGACCTGCTGCGACTGATGGTGGTCTGGGGACTCGTCGGCGTGATCGTGACCGTGGCGATCCTCGTGACGGTGTACCGCGTCGTGCGTGCCCGCTCGGACCGCTCGCACCGGGTGGCGCTGATGGTGCTGTTCGGGGCTCTGGTCATCTTCGGTCTGACCCAGAAACCGCTGGCGTACCCGTACTTCCTGTGGCTCTTCTTCTTCGGACAGATGGTGATACTCGCACTCGCCCCCGTTGAGCAGGACGACGCCGGGGAGGCCTCGCCCGTGACCGAGCCGACGGCGGCGTGAGGCCGCCACCGCCCGCCGAGGTGCGCGGGCACAGTCAGGACCAGCAGCTCCGCGACGTTGTGCACGAGACGGCGGAACGTGACGACCCGGACAGCCGAGGCGCAGCTGTGGTGCAACCCACCTTCACGGTCTGCATCGTGGTGCGCGACCGCGCAGTGTTGCTTGTCAATGCGGTACGCAGCGTGCTGGCGAACACCTTCGCAGACTTCGAGCTGGTGGTCGTCGACGATGGCTCGCGGATCCCGGTGACTACGGTGCTGGCGGAGGCGAAAGTCGCCGGGGACCACCGGGTGCGGGTGGTGACGCAGCCCCCCACCGGCATCGCCGAGGCACGTAACCTGGGTCTGCGCACCGCGACGGGACGGTACCTCACCGTCCTCGACTCCGACGACGAGTTGACCCCTGATGCACTGGCCCAACTGCACCGGCTGCTCGCCGAGACCGACGGGAGCTGGGTCTACGCCGACTACACCGAGGTCAGCCGTGGTTCCGGCCGGCTGATCCGGCTACCCGAGTACGCCTCGGCGCGGCGGATGCTGATCGGTGTCCTGACGCGGCCTCGGCTGCCGTTCAAGCACTCAGGTACGACAATCGATCGTCGCCTGCTGGACCGGATCGGTGGGTACGACGAGAGCTTCCGGCTCTTCGAGGACATCGAGCTGATGCTGCGAGCCTTGAAGTCCGGGGTGCACCCCTGTCACCTGGCCCATCCCATCGTCCGGTTCCACAGGCACGACGGCAACGTGACCCGGGGCAGACTCGCAGGTCTGGTCTTCTGGTTCCGCCTGATCGAGATGTACCGGCCGGTGCGGTGGCCCGGGGTGGGGCTGGCCATCAAGGCGCTGCGGACTTTGAGCGAGACGGGCAAGTGGCTTGTCACCCTCGGCCGTTGATCGACTGACCGGTGACCCACCACGGTCGGGTGCCGCCCCGAACCGGCTCGTCCGGATCCTCGGACACCTGGGCATGCTCGGTCTGAGTCAGATCGGCGTCACCGTTGCCGCCTTCTGCACGCAGATCTTGCTGGCTCGCGCCCTTCCGCAGAGCGCTTTCGGCACGTTCAGCGCGGCCCTGGCCGTCATGGCGCTGGCCGCGCCGCTTGTGGTCTTCGGCGTCTCCGAGCTGTGGTTGCAACGGTTCGGTCTGGAGGGCCACGCAGCCAGACGGTGGGTACGACCTTCGCTGCGGCTCGTCGCGGGCCTCTGCGTCGGGGTGCTCGCCGCGGCGCTCGTGTGGAGCCTCGTCGGGAAGTCCGACCCTGCCGCCACGTCGGTCCGCGCGCTGCTCACCAGCGTGATTGTCGCCCAGGTCGGGCTGACCCTTGTGGCTTCGGCGCAACAACTGCGCGGCGACTACCGTGGGCTGTCGGTGCTTCAGGTCGCACCGCACGTCGGACGAGTGCTCGTGGTGCTCGCCAGCTGGGCCGTCGGACTGTCTGTGGTGGCCGTCGCAGTTGGTTACGCTGTCGTCGCGCTGCTCACCGTGGTCGCCTGCATCGCGGTGATGCGACCCTTCGTCGCCGGCACGATGCCGCTGGAGGGGCATCGGGACAACGCAGCCGCTTCGACCACCGACGTGCCGGTGAGTCGGGTGGTCACGGCCGCCACCCCGTTCGTCCTGGGCAACGTGTTCTATCTGATGGGCATCTATCTCGGCACCATCGTCGCAGCCGAGGTGCTGGGTCCCGAGGCCGCGGCTCTGCTGGCCGTACCAATGGCGGTGATCACCGCGGCGTACCTGGTCCCGCGCGTCGTCTATCAGCAGTACTTTCTGGCCAAGCTGCACCGGTGGGCGCACGGCGACCGGGACGCGGTGCTGCTGGCGTACCGGTTCGGGACGTCGGGAATGGTCGTGCTCGGGATCCTGGTCGCGGGGCCGGTCGCGCTCGGCGGTCAACTGCTGCCGGTTCTGCTCGGACCCGGGTACGGGGAGACCGCTGCCGTACTGGCCGTGCTGGCTCTCGCCGTACCCTTCCGGTTCGGCGGAGCGGCCGCAGCCGCGCTGCTGACCAGCGGCGGGCTGCTCCGCCGCAAGGTGGTCCACCAGGGAATCGGCGCCCTGATGCTGCTTGCCGCCCTCGCGGTCGCCACTCCCATGTGGGGGGTGCGGGGTACAGCTTCCGCCACTGTGGTGGCCGAAGGCGTGCTCTGTGTGCTGTTCTGGGTCACGGCCCGGCGCCACGTGGTGCGCGACGGGGACCTGCCGTCGTGGCACGATCTGCGCCGACGTCTGACGAGGGGAAGTCCGAGTGCGTCCTGAAGCCGATCCCGCCGCTCGCCGGCCGCTCGTCGTCGGCTACTACGGCATGGAGAACGTCGGCGACAACGCCTTTTGCCTGGTGACCGATTGGGCGAGTCGCACGTACTGGGGAAGTGAGCGCCCCGTGTTCGCGGCCCCGCCCATGGTCGACCTGCCGCCCGAGAGCACCGGGATGAACCCGCGCTGGTACCGGTCCCGCAGCATCCCGGACCGGATGGGTTGGGTGCTCAACAAAGCGACGCTGCTGCGTGACTCCTCGATGGTCGTCTTCGGCGGTGGTTCGGTCTTCCGGGACATGGGGCCGTTCAGCGAGAAGCGCTTGTTCTCCCTCTTCTCCCGCCTCTCCGGGCATCCGATGGCGGCCGTGGGCGTCTCCGTTGGGCCGTTCCTCTCAGCCTCGGCCGAACGGCGTCTACTGGAGGTGCTCCGCCGGATCAACTTCATCGGGGTGCGTGACCGGGCCTCCGCCGAGCTTCTCCGGCGTGCGGGACATCCCGGGACGCTCGTCGCCGCCGGAGACCTCGCCGGGCGGCTGCCCGCGGCGCGCGGGGGGTGCCTAGGGCAGCCGCCCGGGCGGGCGCCGGGGCCCCCGGCGCGGCGCGGTGTGACACTGCTCGGCGGC
>NZ_JBAGKI010000055.1:0-37294 GCF_036689795.1 Micromonospora palythoicola
ATCTACGGTTGTCCAACACCCAAACCGGGGGGGGGCCCCCCGGGTGCCCGTCCGGGGTACCCCCCCGGCACCCCGGGCCGGGTGCGACGGTCAGCCGACCGCGCAGGCGGTGCCGTTGAGGGTGAACGAGGACGGGCTGGCGGTGTTGCCGCTGTGGTTGGCCTGGAACCCGATGGTGACCGAGCCGTTCGGGGCGATGGTCCCGTTGTAGGAGACGTTGCGGGCGGTCACCGCCCCTGACGTCGGCGAGTAGGTCGCGTTCCAGCCGTTCGTGATGGTCTGCCCGCCGGGCAGGGTGAACGACAGGTTCCAGCCGTTGACCGCCGTGGTGCTGGTGTTGGTGATGGTCACCGACGTGGTCAGCCCGGTGTTCCAGGCGTTCACCGCGTACCCGACCCGGCAGCCCGTGCCCGGCGGCGTGGTGGGCGTCGGCGTGGGAGTCGGCGTCGGCGTCGGCGTGGGGGTGGGGGTTGGGGTTGGGGTGGGAGTGGGAGTGGGGGTTGGGGTGGGAGTGAGCGTCGGCGTCGGGGTGGGGGACGCGGCGTCGAGTCCGAGGAACCGGATCGCCTGCGCGGCGTCGACCGGCAGGTTGTGCGACACGCCCTGCATGCTGATCGCCTCGACCGGTGCGGTACCGCCGGAACCGCCGTACCGGGTCCGGGTGTAGCCCGACTGCGGACTGTCGGTGAAGGTCGGCGTCTGGCTCAGCCCGTGCAGGTTGGTCCACTGCTCGACCTGCTCGCCGAAGTTGGGGTAGCGCAGGATCTCGTCGTTGGTGCCGTGCCAGATCTGCATCCGCGGCCGGGGCCCCGTGTAGCCGGGGTAGGCGTTGCGCACCAGGTCCCCCCACTGCTGCGGGGTGCGGTTGATCTGCCCGTTGGCGCACTCGCTGTTCCACTCCGAGCCGCCGGTGGTGGCGAAGCAACCGAACGGCACCCCGGCGAACGCCGCACCGGCGCGGAAGACGTCCGGGTAGAGCCCGAGCAGGACGTTCGTCATCATCGCGCCGGACGAGGTGCCCGTCGCGGCGATCCGGGCCGGGTCCACCGGATAGCGGTTCCGGACGTGGTCCACCATCGACATGATGCCGACCGGGTCGCTGCCGCCACCGCGCCGCAACGCCTGCTGTGAGTAGACGTCGAAGCACTGGCTGCTGCGGGTCACCGACGGGTAGATCACGATGTAGCCGTACTGGTCGGCCAGGCGGGCGTACTGGGTGCCCGAGTACATCGCGGGCCCGCTGCCGGTGCAGTAGTGGACCACGACCAGCAGACCCGGCCGTGGCGCGACCCGGTCCGGTACGTAGAGGTACATCCGCAGGTTGCTCGGGTTGGTGCCGAAGTTCGTCACCTCGGTCAGCGTCGCGGCCGAGGCCGATGTCGGCAGCGACAGCGCGGCGAACGCGGTCAGGACGATGGTCGCCAGGGCGGCAGACCAGAGTCGGAACGCTCTTCTCATGGAACGGGTCCTCCGGACGGAAGGGGACATGGTGGTGTTCCGATCGAGGGCTGCCCGGTGCCCTACCTCGTCCGGCTCTCAGAACATCGATGATTGTCTTCGTCGGTGGTGAGGCGTCACAAGCTGTGGTGCGGCAGCCGCGCTGAGCGGTGGCGGAGCCGCGCCGAGCGGCGAACAGCCGCACGTCCAGCGGTCCGGGGCCATCTATTCTCTGTCCATGCGGGATCGTCGGGCGGCGCTGCTGTGGGTGGGGTTCGCGGTCGCGGCGCTGGTCTCCGTCGCCCTGGTGCTGCGACGCCCGGACCGCCTGTCCGACCTGCACATCTATCACGGAGCCCTGACCGACCTGCGCGCCGGGCGACCGCTCTACGGGTACGTGGCACCGAACGGGGGACCGTTCACCTACCCGCCCTTCGCGGCGCTCGTGCTGTGGCCGATCACGACCGTGCCGCTGGGCGTGGTCGAGGCGTTCTGGCTGGCGGCGACCTGCGCCGCCGTGATCGCCCTCGCCGTTCCGGTCGGTCGCGCGCTCGCCGCCGGCCGCACCGCCACACCGTTGCCCGGTGCGACCGAGGGCCGGGCGACGACGTCGGTGGCGGTCAGCATCGCGGCGGTCGCGGCGGTGCTGATGGTCGCCGCGCCCGTGCAGAGCAACCTGCGCTTCGGTCAGGTGAGCATCTTCATCGTGCTGATGGCGCTGCTCGACGGGATGGCACCACCGTCGCGGACGCGCGGCCTGCTGGTCGGCGTGGCGGCGGCGATCAAACTGACCCCGCTGCTGTTCGTGCTCTACTTCCTGGTCTGCGGCCGGTACCGCGACGCCGGCCGGGCGCTGGGTGCCTTCGCCGCCTGCGGGGCGCTCGCCCTGGCCGTCCTGCCCGCCGAGAGCCTGACCTACTGGGCTGGCACGGTCACCCAGACCTCCCGGATCGGCAACCTGGCGTCGTTGGGCAACCAGTCGGTGCACGGGATGTTGCTTCGTCTCGGCCTGGACCCGGGAGCCCTGCCGCTGGTCTGGTTCGCCCTGGTGCTCGTCATCTGCGCCCTGGCGGTGCTGCGGGCGCGGGCGCTGTCCCGGCTGGGGCGTCCAGGGCACGCGGCGGTGCTGGTCGGCTGCGCCACGGTGGCCGCGTCCCCGGTCTCCTGGACCCATCACCAGGTCTGGACGGTGCTGGCCGCGATGCTGCTGGTGGGTTCCGTCGGCGTGACCCGGAAGGTCGCCGGCGCCCTGCTGCTGGCCAGTATGGTGCTGTCACTGGGTGCGGTGCTGGCTCCGGTGTCGATGCGACCCGGCGTGCAGTTCCTCTTCGAGAACGCCCGCGCCGTGGGCGCGGTCGCGCTCTGTGTGGCGGGATTCGGCGCGGTCGCGCTGACCGCCAACCGCACCCAGCCCGCTTGGTCTCTCCGGCGAGGGTGGCTGCGGGTGGCCGTCGCGTCCCTCGGTGCGCTGGCGTTCTTCGCCGTGCAGCCGTTGCCCGCCGGGGCCGATCCCACCTTCAAGGCGTACGGCCTCCCGGACGTGGTCAACCCGCGGTACTTCTTCGTCTGCCGAGGGCAGGTCGAGTGCGCCCGCTACGGCACCGGCGCCCCGGTCACCTTCGGCACCCGCAGTGAGAAGACCAAGGTGCGCGTCAACGGTGTGGTCTCCGACCAGGTGGCGCGGCTGGACTACCACTCCGCCCCGGGCGGCCCACCCCGGACCATCCCGCTGTTGGCCGCCTATCCCGGTGTGCGGACGTTCTCGTTCCGTTCGGCCACCATGGCCCACGGACGGCTGATCGCGTACTCCGCCGACGGACGAGCCCTCGCCCGCTACGACGACGAGTTGACCGCCGCGGCCGGGACGTGAGGGACTCAGCGGCGGTTGGGGTAGTTGTGGGCGGACCGGCGGCCCCGCACGAAGGCCAGCACGATCACCGCTGCCAGCGCGACCAGACCGATGATCACCAACCACTGGACCGCTTCGAGCAGCAGCCCCAGCAGGACCAGCACCCCGGCGACCACGCCCACGACCCAGAGCAGGGCACGCATCTCCACCTCCCACCCGGACGCCCGGCCGGTCCGGGCGCGGTTGCCGAACCGGCTACCCGCTGCCGCCCGGATCATGCCGACCACTTGGGTGCACGGGCCGGCTCAGTCGGGCAGTTTCCCCAGGTAGACGGTGTTGGCCGAGGTGCCGCCGGTCAGCGGGTTGGCGAACCGCACCACGTGACTGCGGTGGGTGGGGAAGACGTCAGCCAGGGCGGCCTCGAAGTCCGGGTCCGGTGGGTCGTCCGACCAGAGGGCGAACACCCCGCCGGGATGCAGCAGCCGCGTCAACCGGCGCAACCCGTCCGGCCGGTAGAAGGCGGCATGGCTCGGGTGCAGCGGGTGCCGGGGGGAGTGGTCGACGTCCAGCAGCACGGCGTGGAAGCGACGCTCCGCGTCGTCGGGGTCGAGGCCGTCCGGACCGGCCACCTGGGCGAAGAAGTCGGCCCGCACCAGCCGGGTACGCGGGTCCGTGGCCAGTCCGGCGGCGAAGGGCAGCAGGCCGCGCCGGTGCCAGTCGATGACGTCCTCGACCGCCTCCACCACCAGCAGGGCGGCGACCCGGTCGTCCGCCAGCGCGGTGCGGGCGGTGTAGCCGAGCCCCAGCCCACCGACGACCACGTCGAGGCGGCCACCGGTCAGCGCCGCCAACCCCAACCGGGCCAGCTCTACCTCTCCGGCGGTGAACAGGCTCGACATCAGGAACTCGTCGTCGAGCTTGACCTCGTACACATCCAGGTCGAGCCGAGGATCGCGACGTCGGCGCAGACTGATCTCGCCGATCGGTGTCGCCCGCCAGGCCAGTTCCTCGAAACGTACGCTCACCGCCGGCATGTTACCGACCCGTGAGCGACCGTCCGTCGCGTGACGCACGGTCCCCGGGACATCGACGCAGCGCATATCCTGTCCGCCGATCGTCTCGCCGGAGGGGGAAACGATGCCGTCGCGGCAGGACCAGTTGCACTCGTACCAGTTCGCCGTCGCGCGGACGGTGGCCGCGCTGGTGACCCGGGACGGCGATCCGGCGCTGTCCCCGACGCGCCGACTCGCCGGAGCCGCGCTGGCGAGCATCCTGGTGGCGGCCGTCGGGCTGGGTGCCACGGCCCTGTACGGCCTGTTCACCGGCGGCGGTGGGACCTGGCGGGACGCGGGCGTGGTGATCGTCGAGAGGGAGTCGGGCGCCCGGTTCGTCTACCGGGAAGAGCGGCTGCACCCGGTGCTCAACTACGCCTCCGCGCTGCTCATCATCGGCGCGCAGCGGCCGCGGACGGTGCTGGTGTCCCGCCGGTCGATCGACGGGGTGCCGAGGGGGCTGCCGTTGGGCATCCGCGACGCACCCGACTCGCTGCCTCCGGCGGGCCGGCTGGCCACCGCCGGGTGGACGGTCTGCTCGGTGTCACCGACCGGGCCCGCAGCGGCCACCCGGTCGGTGCTGCTGGTGGGTGCCGGTGGCACCGGCGGCCGACCGCTGGGCCGGGACGCACTGCTGCTGCGTGACGCCGACGACCGGCTGCACCTGCTCTGGCAGCAGCGCCGACACCTGATCCGGGACACCGAACGGGTGCTGGCCGCGCTCGCCACCACCCGCTCCCGGTCCGTCCCGGTGGCCGCCGCCCTGCTCAACTCGGTGCCTGCCGGTCCCGATCTGACTCCGCTGAGCCCACCGGGCCTGGGCCGGCAGTCCGTCCGGGTGACCGGGGCCCGGATCGGTGACGTGTTGGTGGTCCGCAACTCCGGCGGCGGCCGGCAGTACGCGGTGGTGCTCCGCGACGGGCTCGCCGGCATCACCGAACTGCAGGCCGGTCTGTTGCTCGCGCGTACCGGTCAGCGGGAGCCGGAGCAGGTCAGCCTCGGCCGGTTCGCCGCCCTGCCGCAACTGCCCGACCTCGTGCCGGCCGGGCCCGACGCGCCACCGGCGGCCCCGCCCCGGCTGGCCACGCCGGAGCTGTCGACGGTCTGCGCGCGGGTCGGCGATGACAGCGGGTCGGTCGAGCTGCGGCTGGGGGTGGCACTGCCCGTGCCGGCCGGCGCGCCGGACCGGTCGACCGAGCCGGCGACCGCCGACCACGTGTTAGTGGAACCGGGTCGGGGCGCGGTCGTGGAATCGGTCGCCACACCGGGCGCCAGCGGCGGCGCGATCTCCGTGGTGACCGACCTCGGTCGCCGGTACGCGCTCACCGGCCCCGAGGTGACCGGCATGCTCGGCTACGCGGACGTCCGACCCGTTCGGCTGCCCGCGGGGGTGGTCAGCCTGGTACCGGCCGGTGCGCCGCTCGACCCGGACGCGGCCCGTCGGCGCGCCGCCCCGGCCTGAGGTGCTCGGACGCGCGTCGCGCAAGTGGTAGGAAATCTCTCGGCGTGGGCTGTCGAATCCGGCGACTCCCGCTCGTCGCACTGACGACAGCACGTCAGACAACCAGCAAGGAGCAACCTGATGCGTACCCTCATCGCCACCGCGTTCGTCTCGCTCGACGGCGTCGTCGAGGCACCCGGTGGAGAACCGGGCTACCGCAACTCGGGCTGGACCTTCAACGACATCGAGTTCGACGAGGCCGCCTACGAGATCAAGGGCCGGGAGCAGGACGAGGCCACCGCGATGATGCTGGGCCGGGTCAGCTACCAGGCGTTCGCGCCGGTGTGGCCGAAGATGACCGAGGAGTTCGCCGGCTACAACGCGATGCCGAAGTACGTCGTGTCGACCAGCCTGAAGGAGCAGGACCTGGTGTCCAACTGGGGGGAGATCGTCATCCTCCGGTCGCTCGACGACGTCGCCGCCCTCAAGCAGACCGAGGGCGGGCCGATCAGCATCCACGGCAGCGCCACGCTGAACCGCAACCTCTCCGACGCCGGCCTGATCGACCGCTACCACCTGCTGGTCTTCCCGGTGCTGCTCGGCGCGGGCAAGCGGCTGTTCAGCGACACCGACCGGGACAAGCAGAACCTCAAACTGGTCGAGAGCGAGTCCTACGCCAACGGCATCCAGAAGCTGGTCTACGACGTCACCCGTTGACCAGTCGACCGGCCCCGCCGGTCGTACGGTCCCGTCCCGCGTGACCGTCGAACCGAGGTGGGTACATCTGTTGTCGCTCCGACGACAACAGATGTACCCACCGCGAAAGCTGCGCAGGTGCCCGAAGCGGGTCAGCGGTTGGGCACTGCCCGGATGCTCATGGCGATGGTGTCGGCCACCTTGTCGGGCGGCTGGGACGCGTCGACGAGCTGAGCGCCGGTCACGGTGGCAAAGGTGGTGAGCGCCCGGGCAACATGATCGTGTCGCCACTGCCGGGCAGCGACATCGACCTGGTCGGCATCGATGCGGGCGCGCAACTGCTCCTCGGGCAGCGTGAGCACGACCTCGTGCACCTCGACGCCGTCCGCACGGATACCGTCGAGAATCTGCTCCCGGTAGGCCGGGTTGACAAGGCTCATCGGCGCTATCCAGGGGTGCGGGTACTCCCGGGCGAGGCCGCTCATCGTCTCGACGACGAGGTGACGCCACAGTGGAAGATCCTGGAAGTCCCCGGTCGGCGAGCCGATGAACTGCGTCAGCAGGTAACCGACGTACTCGGGGTCGAACACCTTGGCATCCGGGAGACGCTCCACGAGCAGGCCCGCCGTGGTCGTCTTGCCGACGCCGAAGGCACCGTTGATCCAGACAATCATGCCGATGATGCTCCCACGGCGAGGTTCCAGGGTGCTGCGCCGGCGGGGTCCCCCGTCTGGGTAACGGGCGCGGATCGTCGACACCCAGGCCGCGACGTCGGTGGGCGTCGCGTCGGGGGCGAAGTGCCGGTTGACGGCCAGGGCGAACGCGGCTCCGATGACGTAGGGGGCGCCGGCCTGCCCGCTGCGGCGGATCTCGTCGCACAGTGCCTCGGCGGTGTCCAAGGTCACCTCCGCCAGGTGCACCAAACACGTACGCAATCTGGTCGGCGCTCTCGCTCCCTATCGTCGTACCCCCGCCGTCCGTCGCTTCTGCCTGGACGCCAGGCAACTCATCTCCACGTGAGACGGCAGCGAGACTTGCTGAGCTCCGCGACCTGTCAACGTGCGATTCTTGGTCCGAAATCGCCCGCCAGTGGGCAGGATCGCACCAAGATCCCTTGCAGAGACGCCCCGCGCGGTAGGTCTACATGTACTCTGCCGCAACTTGCTCCGCCTCCGTCACGAACTCGTCGAGTTCTGCTGGGGTCAGCTTCCTCTCAAGTAGCAGCTGTCCGAGGACGAAGACCTCGGCCGCGAGCATGGTCTCGGCGGGGATGTTGTCGATCAGCTCCGGTTCGCCGAGGGCGGTGCCGCGATGGCCGCGCAGGCCTGTTCCGCTTCGGCCCGTTGGCTGTCGTGCAGGGTGGCGAGCACCAGCCCGGATACCTCGTCCAGGGCCGCGCCGATCCCTTCGATGGTGGCCCTGCCCTGGTCGAGCAGGTGGTTCGCCTCATCGAGGGTGGCCTTGACCTCGCCGATGCTCACGCGTCACCCGAGGACGCTGATGTACTGCCGGGCCGCCTGGGTGCTGCCCTGGAGCACCGTCGCCGCCTCGACCAGCCGCTGCTTGCTCTGCTCGGCCCGGTTGATCGCCTCCGCGATGGCGGGATGACCGGTGCCGGCCGCGACCGCGCGCAACCGGGAGATCACCTGTTCGGTGCCGTCGATGGCGGACCGGATCTGGTTCGTCGTCGCGTTGCACTGCTCGGCTGCCTGGGCGAGCTCGGCCTTCACTTGCTCGATGCTGGCCATGCCGTCCTTCCGGTCCACCGCACGGGTCGCTGGTCGGTCACGTTTCGTGGCGAGGCAGACACTATCCAACATGAATCGTCCTCCGCAGCCCCTGCGGCCGTGCGGGACGGGCTCAGCCGTGCCAGGACCGCCAGAGCGCGGCGTAGGCGCCACCGGTGCGGACGAGTTCGTCGTGGCTGCCGAGTTCGGTGATCCGGCCGTCCTCCAGCACGGCGACCCGGTCGGCGTCGTGCGCGGTGTTGAGCCGGTGCGCGATGGCGATGACGGTACGCCCGTTGACCACGGCGGCGAGGGCTCGCTCGGTGCGTCGGGCGGTCGTCGGGTCGAGCGCTGCCGTCGCCTCGTCGAGGATCAGGGTGTGCGGGTCGGCGAGCACCAGGCGCGCCAGCGCGAGCTGTTGGGCATCGGCGGCACCGAGGTCGCGGGCACCGTCGCCGAGTTGCGTGTCGAGTCCGTCGGGCAGGCCGGCGTACCAGTCGGCGCTCACCGCGCCCAGGGCGGCGCGCATCTGCTCGTCGGACGCGTCCGGCGCGGCGAAGGCGAGGTTGTCGCGCAGCGTACCGATGAAGACGTGGTGCTCCTGGGTGACCAGGGCGATCCGGCGACGCCGCTCGGCCGGGTCGAGGTCCGTGACCGCGACGCCGTCGAGGCTGACCACGCCCTCTCGTGGCTCGTCGATCCCGGCGAGCAGCCGGGCGAGAGTGGACTTTCCCGCGCCCGAAGGGCCCACGATGGCGAGGCGTTCGCCAGGGTT
Organism: Micromonospora palythoicola; assembly: GCF_036689795.1. NCBI lineage: Bacteria > Bacillati > Actinomycetota > Actinomycetes > Micromonosporales > Micromonosporaceae > Micromonospora > Micromonospora palythoicola. The sequence goes on from NZ_JBAGKI010000055.1 coordinate 8,978, forward strand.
GACCGCCAGGTCGATGCCGTGCAGCACGTCGGGGCCGTCGGCGTACGAGAACCGGGCGCCGCGCACGACGAGCCGACCGGGGCGGGTGGACGCCGGAACCCGCGGTCGCGGTGTTCCGGTGGCGACCGGGGTGGCGGCGGGCTCACTCTGCTGACCGACACCGAGGACCCGGGCGAACGAGGCGAGCCCGCGTTGGGCCTGTTCCATCCAGAGCAGCAGCCGGTCCAGCGGCTCGATCGCCTGTTGCAGGTAGAGCGCCGCCGCGACCACCTCGCCGAGGGTCACCATGCCACGGTCCAGCAGGAAGCCTCCGAACAGCAGGACCACCGCGATCGGCAGCGCGTAGCTCGCCTCCACCACCGGAAAGAAGACCGATCGCAGGGCCAGGGTCGCCCGGCGGGTGGCCCACACCTGGCCGATGCGCTGCCTGCCGTACCCGATGCGGTCGGCACCGAGGCGGAGCGCCTCGACGGTGCGGGCGCCCTCCGCGGTGGTGGTCAGCGCCTCGGTCAGCTCGGCGGTCGCCGCCCCCTCGGCCAGGTAGGCCGGCCTGGCCCGCCGCAGATACCACCTGGTCACCGCGACGATCGTCGGCAGGCCGGTCAGGGCGACCAGGCCGAGCAGCGGGTGCAGCAGGAAGATCGCGCCGAAGAGCAGCGACAGCTGCGTCGCGGCGATGACCATGACCGGCATCACGTCCCGCACGGTCGTCCCCACGGTCGTCACGTCCACCGAGCTGCGGGTGGCGAGTTCGCCGGTGCCGGCCCGTTCGATGACGGAGATCGGCAGGTCCAGCGCCCGCGACACGAATCCCTCACGGAGCCGGGCGACGGACCGCTCACCGAACCGGTGGCCGACGTACTGGGCGTACCGGGCGAGCAGCCCGTGCGCCAGCACGCAGCCGCCGATCGCGACGGCCAGACGGTCCACCGCGCCGGCACCGGAACCGGCCGTGACCTCGTCGACGATCCGGCCCAGCAGCCACGGCGGGGCGAGCCCGGCGACCGCGGCGGCACCGTGCAGCACCAGGACGACGGCGACCGCGCGGCGGTCCGCGGCGATGAGGTTCAGCGCGGCGCGGCGGACGACCTGACGGTCCGCGACGGGCAGTCCGCTCACCGCAGTGATCCGTCCACGTCGGCGGGTTCGCTGTCCCGGGACACCAGGGCCCGGTAGCTCGGATCCTGTCCGAGCAGATCGACGTGGGTGCCGACGGCGACGATCCGGCCGTCGCGCAGGTGCGCGACCAGGTCGGCGCGACCGAGCAGCAGCGGCGAGGTGGTCAACACGACGGTGCTTCGTCCGGCCCGCGCCGCCCGGAGCCGCTGCGCGATGCGCGCCTCGGTGTGCGCGTCCACAGCGGAGGTCGGGTCGATGAGAATCAGCACGTCCGGCTCGGCGAGCAGGGCGCGGGCCAGGCGTACCCGTTGCCGCTGGCCGCCGGAGAGCGTCCGGGCCCGGGTACCGACCGGCATCTCTAGCCCGTCCGGGTGGGCGTCGAGAAGATCCTCCGCCGACGCCGTACGCAGCGCCGCGCGCAGCTCGGCGTCGCCGAGATCCGCCCGGACGTGCAGGATCTCGCGCAGCGTGCCGGCGAAGAGATAGGAGTCGTGGTCGGCGACGAGGATCCGGGCCCGCACCTCGTCCAACGCGATGCTGGTCAGCGGTACCCCACCCCAGGTCACGTCGCTGGCGACGAACCGCCCGAGCCGGTCGGCCAACGCGGCGACCTCGGCCGGGTCGTCGGCGGCGACGGCCAGCAGCGCTCCGGCGGGTACGGTCAGCCCGGACGCGGGATCGTGCAGGTCTGCGGGCCGGTCCGGTGCCTGACGCGGCCCGCCGACCGGCGACGTCGGGCCGGCGTGGTCCGGTCGCAGGTTGAGCAGCGCGACGATCCGTCGGGCGGCGACCCGCCCGCGGATCACCTGGTGACCGCCTTCGAGCAGGAACCACACCGGCACGATGAGGACCGCCACGTACCCGTAGACGGCCACCATCTGCCCGATGGTGATGTCACCGGCCGAGGCCATCCGTGCCGCCAGCCACACCACGGCGGCCAGGAACACCCCCGGTACGACGATCGTCAGCGACTCGATCCAACTGTTCACCGCACCCACCCGGTACCCCTCGGCCAGCAGCCGCTGCGAGCGGGTCGCGTACCGGCGGGCGAACAGCCCTCTGCCGCCGACTCCGGCGAGCACGCGCAGCCCGGCCACGATGTCGGCGGCGCGGGTGGTGAGCAGACCCTGCTGGTGGCGGTAGACCGACTCGACCCGTTCGAGGCGGCGCAGCAGCGGCCCGACCAGCAGCACCACCGTCGGCACGCCGAGCAGCACGAACACCGCGAGCGACGGCGACACCGACCACAGGAGAAAAGCGACGAAGACGTACGCGAGGACCGCTCCGACGCCCGGCCCGGTCATCGTCAGCACCGCCGAGGTGTGGGTGATGTCGGCACCGCCCACCGTGGCGACCTCACCGGCGGCGAGTCTGCGGGGCAGCACGGCGCCGATCCGGGAGAGGTGACGCAGCAGGACGGCGGCGGACCGGGCCGAGGCGTCCTCCCGGACGAACGTCATCGTGCGGTGCCGCATGATGCCCAGGTAGGCCAGGCCCACCCCGGCGACGACGATCGCGGCCACCCACCACAGCAGCGTCCGGTGGTCGGCGGCGCGCAGTCCGTCGTCGATGGCCCGGGCGACGAGGTACGGCCGCAGCGACAACCCGAGCATCCAGGCCGTGCCGATCAGACCGCCGCGTAGTACCCGCCACGGCTGGCAGCGGACCAGCCACCAGATGTAGCGCAGTGGCCCCCTCGTGTCCGGCGTGCCCGGCTCGGCATGAGGGAGCTGTGGGGGCATCGGTCCAGGCTACGGTGAGGCTCGGCAGGCTTCCACGTCAATATCAGCCGGTTCGGGCACACCGACGGACGTCCCGGAGGAGTCAGGCGGGACGGCGCAGGATGGTGACGGCGAAGTCCGCGTCGTCGCGCCACGGACGCAGGTCCCAGGTGGCGAAGCGGTGTTCGAGGCGCAGCCCGGCGCCGACCGCGTCGGCGTCGAAATCGGTCAGCGGATAGCCCCGGTCGGTGCCGAATCCGACCGCGACCACGCCGTCCGGGCGCAGGTGCGCGGCGACCCGGCCGAGCACCTGGCGTTCGGTGCCGGCGGCGACGAACGCCATCACGTTGCCGGCCAGCACCGCCGCGTCGAACGGCTCGCCCTCGCCGGCCGCCGCGAGGTCCAGCTCGGCCAGGTCGGCGACGATCCAGCGGGGTGCGGGGTGGTCGGCGCGGGCGGCGTCGATCAGGACCGGGTCCGCGTCCACCCCGACCACCGTGTGGCCGCGCGCGGCCAACTCGGCGCCGACCCGACCGGTGCCACAGCCGGCGTCGAGGATCCGGGAGGCCGGCGGCACCAGCGTGTCGAGCAGCCGGGCCTCACCGGCCAGGTCCGCCCCTTCGGCCGCCAACTGCCGGAACCGGTTGACGTACCACTGCGAGTGCTCGGGACCGGTGTCGGTGGCCCAGCGGGTCCTGTTGGTCATGTCCTGCACCGTAACTGTGTCGGCTCACGGAAGCCTGGCGACGGTGACGAACTCGTTGTAGGTGAACACCCTGCCGGCGGCGCGGTGGAACGGGAAAGAATATTGGCGCAGCACGGTCAGACCGAGATCCCGGCAGGTCCGCGCCGTCTCGTCGAAGCCCACGAAGCGGACGTGCGAGGCGTCGCTGCGGTAGCCCCGCTCCTGCGGGGTGATGAACACCGCCCGGCCACCCGAACGGACGAACGGCAGGTAGCCGGCGACCACCTCGCGTGCCTGCTCAACCGGCAGGTGTTCGAGCAGGTGCGCGGCGAGTAGCGAGTCGAACGCGTCCGGCCGGGCGTACTCCGACCGGAAGAATTCCGCGACGGTGTACGCCTCCAGCCCCAAGGCCCGGGAGTGGGCCACCGAGGTGGGGTTGTGGTCCACCCCGACCGCGCCCGGTCCGAGGTTGACCAGGTTGCGGCCGAGGCCCGAGCCGACATCGAGGGTCCGACCCAACTTCAGCCGCCGCAGGTTCCACCGGTAGGGCGCCTGCACGTCCAGCCACCGCTTCCAGCGCGCCCCGCCGAGTCGCCGCAGCCGATCGGTGTAGCTCTCACTCTGCGTGTCTGCTGGACCGGGTCTTGGCTGTCTCATCGGGCACCCTCGCCTCGTCGTCTCGCCGTCCTGATTCACCCCCATGTACCGCGACCTGCGCTGCGGTCGTCCTAGCGTAGCGTCGGGCGCACCGCTACCATGTTGTGACTCATGGTGAACCGAACTGCTCCGTCGGCCGGACCGGGACCGGCTGCCAGTGCTGATGCCGCAGGCGACGACGGCCGGCTGTGGAAGTTGGCCCGCGACACCCTCGACGGCAACTGGGCGGGCGGACACACGGTGCCGTCGCGCACGCTGTACCCGCACCAGTGGAGCTGGGATTCCGCGTTCATCGCGATCGGCTGGGCGCGGGTCCGTCCCGAGCGCGCCTGGTCGGAGCTGACCAGCCTGTTCCGCGCCCAGTGGCGCGACGGCCGGGTGCCGCACATCGTGTTCAACCCGGCCGTGTCCGGTGGCGCCTACTTTCCCGGGCCGGGATTCTGGTCGTCGGGGACCGTCGAGGGGACGCCGCCGATGGCCACATCCGGCCTGGTGCAGCCGCCCGTGCACGCGCTGGCCGCCTGGCACGCGTACCGTCGGGTGCCGACGGAGGCGAGTCGGGCGGCGCTGCGTCGGCTCTATCCGCACCTGGTGGCGCAGCAGCGCTACCTGGCCGGCTGCCGCGATGTCGGTGGTGCCGGGCTGGCCAGCATCGTGCATCCGTGGGAGTCCGGACTGGACAACAGCCCCGCCTGGGACCAGCCGATGTCGGCGGTGGCGGCGGAGGCGGCGGTGATGCGCGCGTACCGGCGGCGGGACACCGTGCACGCCGATCCCGCCCACCGGCCCACCGACCTGGACTACGCGCGGTACGTCACCATGGTCACCGCGTACCGCGCGAACGGTTACCGTGACGACGGCTTGGCCGACCGGCATCCGTTCCTGGTGGAATGTCCGCTGTTCAACGCGGCAATGGGCGCCTCGGAGTCGGCGCTCGCCGGGATCGCCGGGGTGATCGGCGCCGACCCGGGCCCGCACCGGGAACGGGCGGTCGCCATCACCGAGGCCGTGGTGGCCCGCCTGTACGACCCGGGCAGCGGTACCTTCCACCCGCGTGACCTGCGTACCGGCCGGCTCACGCCGGCCCGTACGGTGCTCGGCCTGACCCCGTTGATCCTGCCCGACCTGCCGGCGAGGCAGGTCGAGGCGGTGCTCGCCGAGGCCAGCTCGGCCCGCTTCGGTCTCGCCGCCCGGATGGCCCGGCCACTGCCGAGCCACGACCGCACCGCAGGCGACTTCGAGCCGCTGCGCTACTGGCGCGGCCCGAGCTGGACGAACATCAGCTGGCTGGTCCGGCGTGGACTGCTGCGGCACGGACACGACCGGTTGGCGGCCGGACTGCGTACCTCGATGATCGACCTGGTCTCGGCGGCCGGTTGCCACGAGTACTTCCACCCGGACACCGGTGCCGGCCTGGGCTCACCGGCGTTCAGCTGGACGGCCGCCCTGCTGCTGGACGTGCTGGCCGACTGACCGGTGCGGCCTGACCCGCCCGGTGCCGCCGGCCGGGTGGCGTGGAAGGTGGCGTCGCCCGGGGACGGGTAGGTTGCTGTCCAGGGTCGGCCGGCCGCCGCGCCGGATCCGGGTGCCGCCGAAGCGGGCGACCCGGCTGGACGGAAGGGAAACGCGATGAGCCGGGACAGCTACGACGAGCAGCTCGACCGGCTGACCGGGGTGCTGGCGGTGATGAGCCGGGACGCCAGCGCGGCGATCCGACGGGCCAGCACCGCCCTGCTGGAGGTGGATCGGGGCGCGGCCGAGACCGTACTCGCCGAGGACGCGGTGCTGGACGCCCGGCGGGCCGAGGTGGAGGCGATGATCCCCGAGGTGCTGGTGCGGCACCAGCCGGTCGCCTCGGATCTGCGCCTGGTGGTGTGCGCGCTGCGGATCGCCGGTGCCCTGGAGCGGATGGGTGACCTGGCGGTGCACGTCGCGAAGGTCGCGCTGCGCCGGCATCCGGTCGGGGTGGTGCCGGAGCCGGCGATGCCGGTGATGACGGCGCTGGCCGAGGCGGCGGCACGGGTGGCGGACAAGAGCGCGGTCGTGCTGGCCACCCGGGACCGGCTCGACGCGATGCAGCTCGGGCTGGACGACGACGAGGTCGACGCCGCCCAGGAACGCCTGCTGTCGCTGCTGGTCTCCGGCTGGCCGTACGGGGTGGAGTCCGCGATCGACCTGGCCCTGCTCGGCCGCTACTACGAGCGTTACGCCGACCACGCGGTGAACGTCTCCCGGCAGGTCGTGTACCTGGTGACCGGCACCATCCGGCTCTGACGAGGCCGGCAGAGGTCAAGAGGTCAGTGGCGAGGCCCGCGGATTCCGGACATCCGGTACGGCGCGCCCGCAACGTCACATCCCGGCTCCCAGTTGGCCACCACCGAGCCGGCAAGTTCATTTTTCGTTCACCTGGGTCCGGGAGTCCGGCTACCTGCGCCTCCTAACTTGACTCGCGTACGGCCCGGACGGGCTGATGCACCCCGATAGAGAGGCTTACCTGGTGAACCGCAACGTGCTTTCGCGGCGCGTCCTTGCCGGCGTCGCGCTTGCCGCGCTCGCGCTTACCGGCTGTGGTAGCAACGACAACAGCTCGGAGCCGGGCGGCAGCGGCGGCGACAGCGCCTACGCCGACCTGTCCGGCGAGTTGAAGGCTTCCGGCGCCAGCTTCCCGGACGCTTACTACCAAGAGGTCGTCGAAGCCTTCAAGGCCGAGGCCCCCGACGTGACGGTCACCTACAACGCGACCGGCTCCGGCACCGGCAAGAAGCAGTTCGGTGAGGGTCTGGTCGACTTCGCCGGCACCGACAGCCTGGTGAAGGACACCGACGGCGTGGCCGCCGGCTCGTTCATGTACGTGCCGACGGTGGCGGCGCCGATCACGGTTTCCTACAACCTCGAGGGCGTCGACAAGCTCCAGCTCAGCCCGGAGACGCTCGCCAAGATCTTCCAGACCGACATCAAGACCTGGGACGACGCGGCCGTCAAGGCCGACAACCCGGGCGTCGAGCTGCCCAGCACCCCGATCGTGGTGGCGCACCGCTCGGACGGCTCCGGCACCACCAGCAACTTCACCAAGTACCTCGACGCCGCCGCCGCGGGCACCTGGAAGCTGGGCAGCGGTGACACGGTGGCCTGGCCGGCCAGCACCCAGGGTGGCGAGAAGAACACCGGTGTCGCCCAGATCGTCAAGCAGACCAACGGCGCCGTCGGGTACGTCGACCTGAGCGACGCGAAGGCCACCGGTCTGAAGTACGCCGCCATCAAGAACAAGGACGGCCAGTTCGTCGAGCCGTCGCTGGAGGGCACCACCGCCGGCCTGGAGGGTGCCGAGATCGCCGAGGACCTGAGCTACAACCCGCTCAACGCCGCCGGTGCCGCCGCGTACCCGATCACCGCGCCGACCTTCATCATCGTCAAGAACTCCTACGACGACGCGAACAAGGCCGCGCTGGTCAAGGGCTTCCTCACCTACCTGCTCAACGACGGCCAGGAGTTGGCCGAGGAGGTCGACTTCGCACCGCTGCCGGCCTCGCTCAAGGAGAAGGCGCTGGCCCAGGTCGAGAAGATCCAGGGCTGATCACAATCAAGATCGCTAGGGCGTTCCAGCTAGGGACGGGATCACGTCGATCCCGTCCCTAGCGGGGTACCTGAGCTGGAGTGAAGATGACCTTGACGAACAATCCCCCCGCCGCCAAGCCGACGTTGACCCAGCGCGGCAGCAGCGCCCTCGGCGACCGCGTCTTCTCCTGGTGGACGCTCGGCACCGGCCTGCTGGTGCTGGCCATCCTCGGGCTGATCCTGATCACCACCGTCCGGGAGGCCTGGCCCGCGTTCGACGCGATGGGCCTGCGCTTCATCACCGAACGGGTCTGGGACCCGAACCCGGCCACCGGCGACGCCATCTTCGGCGCGCTGTCGTTCGCGTACGGCACCGCGGTCTCGTCGCTCATCGCGCTGCTGTTCGCGGTGCCGGTCTCGGTCGGCATCGCGCTGTTCCTGACCGAGCTGGCGCCGCGCCGGTTGCGCGGCCCGGCGGTGACCGTGATCGACCTGCTGGCCGCCGTGCCGTCGGTGGTCTTCGGCCTCTGGGGCATCCTGGTCGTCGCACCCGCGCTGGTCCCGATCTACCAGTGGATGCACGACCTCCTCGGCGGCATTCCGCTGCTCGGCCGGCTCTTCGGGCCGGTCGCCAGCGGCCGCAACTTCATGACCGCCGGTCTGATCCTGGCGATCATGGTCACGCCGATCATCACGTCGATCACCCGCGAGGTGTTCAGCACGGTGCCGCGCGCCGACAAGGACGCCGCCCTCGCCCTGGGCGCCACCCGCTGGGAGATGATCCGGGGCGCGGTCTTCCCGCACAGCTTCGGTGGGGTGGTCGGCGCGGTGATGCTCGGCCTCGGCCGGGCGATGGGCGAGACGATCGCGGTCGCCCTGGTCATCGGTGGTGCCACCAACATCACCGCCAACCTGTTCGCCCCCGGCAACTCGATGGCCGCCGTGATCGTGCAGCAGTTCGGCGAGTCCACCGGCACCTTCACCGCCGCGCTCATCGGTCTCGGCGTCGTGCTGTTCGCGATGACGGTGCTGGTCAACCTGCTCGCCCAGGTGGTCGTCCGTCGGGCCGAGGCCCGGATGAAGGGAAGCGTCGCGTGACTCTCACCGCACCACCCGCCGCCCGTCCGGCCGCCGGCGGGCCCGACCTGACCCGGGCCGCGCTATCCGGCCGCCGACGGTTCACCAACCATCTCGCCACGGCGGCCATCTGGGTCGCCGTGCTGCTCGCCGTGATCCCGCTGGCGCTGGTGACCTACACCGTCATCGCCAAGGGCGGTGGGGTGATGAGCCTGTCGTTCCTGAACGAGGACATCCCCAACTCCTACCGCCGGGACGGCGGGGGCATGGGCCCGGCGATCGTCGGCACGCTGCTCATCACCGGGATGGCCGCCCTGATGGCGATTCCGCTCGGCGTCTTCGGGGCGATCTACCTCAACGAGTACGGCAAACAGCGGCCACTGGCCCGGATCATCCGGCTGATGGCCGACGTGATGACCGGCGTGCCGTCGATCGTGATGGGACTGTTCATCTACATCTCCTGGGTGCTGCTCGTCGGCGAGCAGACCGGCTTCGCCGGCGCGTTGGCGCTGGCCTGCCTGATGCTGCCGGTGGTCATCCGCAGCAGCGAGGAGATGCTCCGGCTGGTCCCCGACGAGCTTCGGCAGGCCAGCATGGCGCTCGGTGCGCGCAAGTGGAAGACCACGCTGACCGTGGTGCTGCCGGCGGCGATCTCCGGCATCACCAGCGGTTCGCTGCTGGCCGTCGCCCGCGCGGCCGGTGAGACCGCCCCGATCATCATCGTCACCGGCATCGTCTTCTCGCCGAACTGGAACCTCTTCGACGGTTCCAACACGGCACTGCCGGCACAGATCTTCCGCAACGCCAGCCAGCCGTTCGAGGCCGCCCAGAACCGGGCCTGGGGTGCGGCGCTGACGCTCATCGTGATCGTGCTCGGCTTCACGATCATCGCCCGATTCATCTCCAGCCGGTTCGCCATCAAGGAGCGCTGACATGGCCAGCAACGACACCAACCTCACCACCCGCCCGTCCGTGGCGGTGCACGCTCCCGGCACCACCTTCCCCGGTGCGGACTCCGCCGACTCGTCGGTGATGCAGTTGCGCGACGTGAGCGTCTACTACGGCAGCTACGAGGCGGTCCGCGGCACCACGATGCCGATCCAGCAGAACCAGGTCACCGCGATGATCGGGCCGTCCGGCTGCGGCAAGTCCACCGTGCTGCGGGCGCTCAACCGGATGAACGACCCGATCCCGGGCGCCCGGGTCAGCGGCGACGTCCTGTTCCACGGCCAGGACCTGTACGCCAAGGACATCGACCCGATCCAGGTACGCCGCCGCATCGGCATGGTGTTCCAGAAGCCCAACCCGTTCCCCAAGTCCATCTACGACAACGTCGCGTACGGGTTGCGGATCAACGGCATCAAGGGTCGGCTCGACGACCACGTCGAGGAGGCACTGACCAAGGCCGCGCTCTGGGACGAGGTCAAGGACAAGCTGCGCAAGAGTGCCCTGGCGCTCTCCGGCGGCCAGCAGCAGCGACTCTGCATCGCCCGGACGATCGCCGTCAAGCCCGAGGTGATCCTGATGGACGAGCCCTGCTCGGCCCTCGACCCGATCGCCACGGCGAAGATCGAGGACCTGATCTTCGAGCTGACGAACGACTACACCATCGTCATCGTCACCCACAACATGCAGCAGGCGGCCCGGGTCAGCCACTACACCGCGTTCTTCACCGCCGAGGTGGACGAGGCGCAGGAGCGGCACGGGCGGCTTGTCGAGTTCAGCCAGACCGGCAAGCTGTTCACCAACCCCGCCGACAAGCGTACGGAGGACTACATCACCGGTCGCTTCGGCTGAGGCCGAACGCGACGGTCGACGGTGGGTCGCCGTTGGTCATGGGTGACCCACCGGGCCCGGCTGGCTCGTCGTGACGCCCAGCCGTGTCCGGCCGACCGTCGTCGACCTGTTGTGCGGGGGATCGCCCGGCGCGCCCGAGGGTGTCGCGGTGGGCCTGAACTGAACCGGAGCCGGTGTGCGATGAACAATCTCGTCGAGGCCACCAGGGGTGACCATCGATCCGACGGGCGTTTCGTGCTGCTCGTGGTGGACGACGAGGAGGGCGTCGGTGCCGCGTTGGTCGCCCAACTGGCCGACCACCGGGTACGCGGTCACCACTTCGCGCACGCCGCCGAGGCGCTGCTGGCCGCCGGGGCGCTGCAACCGGACGCGGCCGTGGTCGCCGCCGGTCTGTCCACGATGAGCTGCACCGAGCTGGTGCGCCTGCTCGCCGGCCGGGCCGGCATCCCCACCGTGGTCGGAGTGGGCGACGAGGACGGTGGGGTGGCCGCCGCCGCGCTCAAGGCCGGTGCCACGGCCTGTGTCCGGCGTCCCTACCGGGCCGAGGAGGTGCTGCCCATCCTGCGGGCCATCCGTCCGGAGACCTCCGGCGCCCTCGATCCGCCGATCGAGTTGGGCGGGCTGCGGGTGGACCCGGCGACGTTCGAGGTGAGCCTGGACGGCCGGACGGTGGCCCTGCCGTTGAAGGAGTTCCGCCTGCTGTACTTCTTCATGAGCCACGCGGAACGGACGGTCACCCGCGAGCAACTGCTCGCCGCCGTCTGGGGCGGCATCTCCGACGACACCTCGAACACCCTGACGGTGCACATCAAGCGACTGCGTCGACGGTTGGCGCTGGACGGGGACCGGGCTCCGATGATCGTGACCGTACGCGGCCTGGGCTACCGGTTCGTGCCCGCCCAGGCCACGGCAACGCCGTCCACGTCGTGAACATGCCGGCGCTGCCGCCGTACCTGCCGTCGGCGGGTGTGCCGGCCACGCCCACCGAGGGGATGGTCCTGGTGGCGGTCCCGCTGGCGTACGTCCCGCACGTGGCCCGGTTGCTGGCCGACCTCGACGCCCGCCAGCGGGTGACGCCGGCGCCCCGACGGCGGGCCGACCCGGTGTCCCGTCCGCCCGAGTCGGACTGGACGGTGGCGGACCTGCGCCGGCTCAGCCAGGGGCGCAGCGCCACCCACCGGACGGTCGCCGCGGTGCTCGACGCGCTCGCCGCCGAGCCCCAGCGGCTGTTCACGGTGGGGGAGCTGGCCGAGGCGACCGGCCGGCCGCGCAAGAAGATCGTTGGTGCGATGGCGGGGCTGACCCGGCTGTTGAAGGCCCACTACGACTACGCCGGCCGGGGATTCCCGTTCGATCGGGTGCCCGGGCGGCCGGAGGCGCCCCGGGAGCTGTGCTACACGATGGACCGGGCGCGCGCCGGGCGCTGGCGGGAGGCGCGGCTGCCGGGCCCGGAGACGGATGCCCGTGGGGTGCCGCCGGTCGGCCAAGCCCAGCAAGGCGAGGAACAGGGCGCCGATCGGCGGACCGGGCGCGGCACCGACGACCGCGCGGCCGAGGGCCCGGTCGCGCGCTCCGACGCGTGAGCGGCGGCGACGCTCAGCTTCCGGTCAGGCGCGCGGTGTCGCGGCGCCGACTGCCGGCGGCGACCTCCAGCCGGCGGACCTGCTCGATCACCGCCACCACGACGGCGTGGCCCTCCGGCGAGAGGCGGGCGTCGACCAGCCGTCGGGCCGCCTGCCGGACGTACGGGTCGGCCAGCAGGTTGACGAGGTCGTCGTCGAGCGGCCCTCGGTCGGTCGGCCGGCCGGTGAAGAACGAGGGCGGACGACCGAAGAAGTCGGCTATCGCCTCCACCACGGACCGTCGCGGGTCCGGTGCCCGGCCCTGACGCAGGTTGTTGAGGTGGGTGTGCGATATCCGGCAGCCGCGCCGGGTCAGCTCGACGGCGACGCGGCGGACACTGTACGGCCTGCCGGTCGGATCCGGGGTGGTGCGGAACAGCCAGTCGAGACGCTCGGCGAAGGTCTCGCCGAGGTGGTCCGGCTCCTCATGCATGGAGGCTCCTCGAACGGCGGAACACCATATTTACACAACGACTGGATCCGGAATCCAGCATTGACAGGACTCCTTACTGTCCGCGTACGATGACATTCGCCTGGCAACCCGGCGGCCGACTGACCGGCCCGGAGGGTTGCCAGCATGGTCTTTCGGGCCGGCACACGTGGTGGCGAACGGGGGCGCGACGTGTGCCGGCGAGCCGCACCGTCGGCCGAGGGACCTCCGGGCGGCGCTCGTCCCGCCGGCCTCGCCCGTGGTCGGTCCCCGACGGGCCCGCCCGGGCACCGTACGGGTCCGACCGGGCCGGGCGGCCCCCGGCCGCCCCGGACGGGCGTTTGCCCGGTGCCGGCGGGGGTATCCGCCACGGCGCCGACGACAGGAGGGCGCCGTGCGGTTTCCGCTGTTCGTCGCCGCGGTGTCACGCCGCTCCGGGCTGGCGCCCGAACCCGCGGCCGACATCGCGCGGGCGGTTCTGGAGACCGTCGTGGAGCGGATGACCGGCGCGCAGCCGCCCGACCCGACCGGGTACCTACCGACCGAGCTGACCGACGCGCTGTCGCCGGGCGGGCCGGCGGACTTCCTGCGCCGGGTCGGCGATCGGGCCGGAGTCGACGAGAGCACGGCGGCTGCCGGGGCGGCGGCCGTCTTCGCCACCCTGCGCGAGACGGTCACCGTCGGCGAGTTCCAGGAGATGGTGGCGCGGCTGGCCACCGCCGACGGTGGTACCGACCCGGTCGTCGGATGACGCAGCCCCGTTCTGGGGCCAGGAAGCGCACAGTCCCTGCCGGCCGGGTGACCGGTGACAGCGGATAGGCTGCCGCCGTGGCAGGTCTGTTCAGGAGTGTGGCGTCCCGTGTCGGTGCGGTGATCCCGAGGCCGCGCGCGGCCGGGCCCACCCCGGCGAAGCTCGCACGGCGGCGTCAGGTCAGCGCGTTGCAGCGCCGTGAGCTGTCGTACGCACCGGAGCCCGACGGACAGGCCGACCCGGGGGAGATCGTCTGGACCTGGGTGCCCTACGAGGACGACCCCCGGCAGGGCAAGGACCGGCCGGTGCTGGTGGTGGGCCGGCACAGCCGGACCCTGTTCGGGCTGATGCTCTCCAGCCAGCAGGACCGCCATGGCGACCGGCACTGGCTGGCCCTCGGGCCGGGCGACTGGGACCGTGACCGGCGGCCGAGCTGGGTGCGCCTGGACCGGGTGTTGACCATGCGGGAGGACAGCATCCGCCGGGAGGGCGCGGTGCTGGACCGGGCCCGGTTCGATCGGGTGGGCCAGGCCCTGCGCGCCGGGTACGGCTGGCGCTGACCGGCCGGCTCGCCCGGTCCGCAGCCCCGGCCGACCTGCTGGACCGGGTTGGGCCGGTGGCCTCAGCCGGACCGCTGGGCCGGCTCGACCGCGGCGTCGCGGGCGTCCGGCGGCGGGTACGGCTGTTCGGCGAGTAGCCGCGCCAGGTGGGCGCTGTTGAGCGCCAACGCCTTCGTCGCCCGGCCGGTGGTCTCCGGCTTCGGGCGCGCGTCGATGTAGTCGGTCTTGTGCAGTGCCTCGCCGACCCAGTACGTCGCGCCGGCCGCCGCGCAGGTGAAGCCGACCTCGTTGAGTGCCTGCTGCACCTGCCCGATCGTGTGGTGGGCGCCGTCCTCGTTGCCGACGACCGCCACCGCGGCCACCTTGCCGTAGGTGAGCAGCCGCCCTTGGTCGTCGGTCTCGCTGAGCTCGGCGTCGAGGCGTTCCAGGACCATCTTGCAGACGCTCGACGGTTGTCCGAGCCAGATCGGTGTGGCGATCACGAAGATCTGCGCGGCCAGCAGTTTCGCCCGGATCTGCGGCCAGGCGTCGCCATCGCCCTCGTCGGTGGAGACACCGAAGCGGACGTCGTGGTCCACGACCCGGATCAGCTCCCCGGTGACCCCCTGCTCGCCGAGGGCGTCGAGCACCTCCCGGCCCAGCACCTCGGAGCTGGACCGGGCGGGGGAGCGTTTCAGGGTGCAGTTGAGGACCAGCGCCCGAATGTCTGCCATGATCTTCCCTCCGCCGTACCAGCCTGGTTACGGCGGAGTACCCACCTGAGGGGCGGCGACGCGTGGTGCGGGTTGATGTCAGCACTCGGCGAGGTACGCGGTGTCGCGCAGCGCCCGGCCCGGTCGGCTGCTGCCGAGCGCCTTGGCCTCGTACATCGCCGCGTCGGCGCGGTTGAGCGCCTCGGTGAGCTGGCTGTCCAGCACGGGTGCCAGACCGACCGAGGCGGTCACCCGGAGGGTGACGGCACCCATCGGGATCGGCGCGGCGAGCATGTCGTACAGCCGCCGGGTGGCGTGGTCGATCCACCGCCGGTCGAGGGTCGGGCTGGCCAGTAGTCCGGCGAACTCGTCACCGCCGAGGCGGGCCACCAGGTTGTCACCGGCGAAGGTGGCCAGTCGCTGGGCGACGCTGACCAGTACCTGATCTCCCGCGGCGTGCCCGTACCGGTCGTTGATCTGCTTGAAGTCGTCGAGATCGAGGACCACGGCGATCAGATGGCAGCCGGAGCGGTCGGTGAGCAGCGTCGCGGCGAGGCGGTAGAAGGCCCGTCGGTTCGGTAGGCCGGTCAGCGGGTCGTGGCTGGCGGCGTGCCGTTCCGCGGTGAGTTCGGCCTGGAGACGCCCGATCTCGGCCTCGGCCCGCACGGCCCGGCGTCCCAACTGCCAGGAGGAGAGCAGCGCTCCCGCGGCGCAGATGCCGGACGCGACGGTCAGCGGATCCGGCACCACCATCTCCCTTCTCCGCGACACACGCCCGACACCTGGTGGCGGACGCTGCCAGACACCTCGTTTCCCCTGATGGTCGTCAGGTTCGCGGGACAGAGCGTGCGCAGGTAGGCGGCACGCACGTGCGTTATCATCCCCGGTGTCCATTGCAGATGCAATAGCAGATGCACGTGCATAACGAGCCGACGCCGCCCCTCAAGCCGCTACCGCTCCTCCCACGGCACCGGCGCCAATCGGAGAGAACAGAAGCCCCTCATGCAGCAGCCGCCAAACGGTGTACCCGTTGACCACTTGCCTCCCCTCGCCTGGCAGAAAAGCCGGCGCAGCAATCCCAGTGGAAACTGTGTCGAACTGGCGGAGCTGCCCGGCGGTGCGGGAATCGCCCTGCGCAACTCCCGGCACCCGGACGGACCCGCGCTGATCTACACGGTGGACGAGATCGCCGCGTTCGTGCTCGGTGCCCGGGACGGTGACTTCGATCATCTGATCGGCTGACCCCACATCCCATCGACGGGATTCGTCCCGCACGGGATGGGCGGTTCACCTCACTGACGGTTCATGGCATGCTTACACGTCGGTCGAGTCGGTCCACCGGTTCGACCACTGACGGCATGCGGAGGACGGTAGGTGACCATGGTTTCCGCCGAGGAGGGTCCGGCGGCCGGCCCGACCGTGCTGCGGATGCTGCTGGGCGCTCAACTTCGACGCCTGCGGGAGTCGCGGGGTGTCTCCCGGGAGAGCGCCGGTTGGGAGATCCGATCCTCCGAATCGAAGATCAGTCGGATGGAGCTGGGTCGGGTCGGGTTCAAGGAACGCGACGTCGCCGACCTGCTCACGCTCTACGGCGTCACCGCCGAGCAGGAGCGCGCCGCGCTGCTCAAACTGGCGCGCGACGCGAACAACCCGGGCTGGTGGCACCGGTACGGCGACGTCCTGCCGTCGTGGTTCCAGTCGTACCTCGGGCTGGAGGCCGCGGCCGCGCTCATCCGCAGCTACGAGGTCCAGTTCGTCCCGGGCCTGTTGCAGACCCGGGAGTACGCCCGCGCCGTGGTGCTGCTCGGTCACAGCACGGCCGGTCCCGAGGAGATCGACCGTCGGGTGGATCTGCGGATGCGCCGCCAGGAGCTGTTGACCCGGCCCCGACCACCGCGCCTGTGGGCGGTCGTCGACGAGGCGGCGCTGCGCCGGCCGATCGGTGGCCCGCAGGTGATGCGTGGCCAACTGGAGGCGCTGCTCGAGGCGACGCGTACGCCGAACGTCCGGCTGCAGGTGATCCCGTTCGCCGCCGGTGGGCACGCCGCCGCCGGTGGCGCCTTCACCATCCTGCGCTTCGGTGACCAGGACCTGCCCGACATCGTGTACATCGAACAGTTGACCAGTGCCATCTACCTGGACAAGCGCGAGGATCTCGACTTCTACGCGGTGGCCATGGAGCGGCTCTGCGTCGAGGCCGAGCCACCGGAGCGCACCCCGGAGATCCTGCAACGGATGATCGCCGACCTCACCCCCCGCTGACCCCCGAAGCCGCCCCACACCCCACCCCCGTGCGCACCGCCCGCCCGGGGGCGCGCTGTGTTGCGCGCAGACCCGAGCGTCGATCATGAAGTTGTCGCCGTGGCAAGCGCCCGCTTGTCCGCAGCAACAACTTCATGATCAGCCTGGGGGCGGGGTGGTGGGGGGATTGACGGGGGTGGGGGTGGGGGATAGCGTCTGGATCGATCCAGTTGCTGGATCGATCCAGAAGGCAGGAGGGGTGGTGGATGAAGCCGACCTTGCGGGCCGTGGCCGAGGCCGTCGGTGTCTCGCGCAGCACCGTCTCCAACGCCTACTGCCGTCCCGACCAACTCTCGGCGCAGCTGCGTCAGCGCATCCTGGAAACCGCGCGGCAGATGGGGTACGCGGGGCCCGACCCCACCGCCCGGTCGCTGCGACGGGGCTTCGTGGGCGCCATCGGGGTGCTGTTCACCTCCCGGCTGTCGTACGCGTTCACCGACCCCTTCGCCGTCCGGTTCCTCACCGGGGTGGCCGAGGCGGCCGAGCGCCACGACAGCAACCTGCTGCTGATACCCCTGCCCGACGACGCCACGGGCGCACGCAGGGCGGTGGAGAACGCCGCCGTCGACGGGTTCTGCGTCTACTGTGCCGGCGACGAGGAGGGCATTCTCGACACGATCCGTGGCCGTGGCCTGCCCTTCGTCACCACCTCCGCGCGTCCCCGGGCCGGTGACCTCTGGGTCGGCATCGACGAGCGGTCGGCCGCCCGGTCCGCCGCGGCGCACCTGACCGCCCTCGGCCACCGGAAGGTCGCCCTGCTCGGCCACGACGTGCTGCCCGACGCGCCTGCCGGGCCGCTGCTGGTCGACGACGTGGCCGACGTGCCGCATCCCACCACCCGGGACCGACTGGCCGGCTTCGCCGACGCCTTCGCGACGGTCGGGGTCGCCTGGCCCGACCTGACCGTGCTCACCGCCACCGACAACACCCGAGCCGCGGGCGCCGCCGCGGTCAGCGAGCTGACACACCTGCCCGAACCGCCCACGGCGGTGCTGGCCTGCTCCGACGTGCTCGCCCTCGGCGCGCTCGACGTCCTGCGGGCCGACGGCGGGTGGGGGCGGGGCGTCTCGGTGACCGGCTTCGACGACATCGCCGAGGCCACCCCGGCCGGCCTGACCACCATCAGCCAACCCGGCGAGGCGAAGGGCCGCAGCGCCGCCACGCTGCTGCTCGACCCGCCCGTGGACGCCGCCGCGGGCCAGATCCTGCTGCCCACCACACTCGTCGTCCGGAGCAGCTCCGGACCGGTACCGAGGAGTTGACCATGGAACAGTCCACCGGCTTCGTCATGGCCGTCGACGCGGTGACCCGCCATGTCATGTCCGCCCGCCCGGACGCGCCGGTCCGACCCGACGTACCCCGACCGGAGCGGCTGGTGGTCACCCGCCGGCTCGCCGCCGGGGCGCTGCGCCGGCTCGCCGACCAGATCCAGCCCCGTCCGGTGCCCGCCCCACCCGCCTGCCGTACGTAGGGCGGGTGGTGCGCCGGGGGGTGCAGCAGGCAGACTGGAGGCCCATGTCGCCGTTCACCCCCAGCCTGCGGTTGCACGACCGCTACGTGCTGCACGACCGCGTCGGCCTCGGCGGAATGTCCGAGGTGTGGCGCGCCGACGACGAGGTCCTGGGCCGGTCGGTCGCGGTGAAGGTCCTCGCCGGCACGTTCGCCGTCGACCCGGACCTGCGGGCCACCCTCCGGCGTGAGGCCCGCGCGGCGGCACGCCTGGCCCACCCGCACGTGACCCAGGTGTACGACTACGGCGAGGCGGCCCTGAGCGACGGCAGCGTCGTGCCGTACCTGGTGATGGAGCTGGTCGACGGGCGGAATCTCGCCGACCGGCTGGCCGAGGGCCCGCTGCCCTGGCGGCCGGCCCTGCGGATGGCCGCCGAGGTGGCCAGCGCGCTGGCTGCCGCGCACCGCCTCGGTGTGGTGCACTGCGACGTCAAGCCGGGCAACGTCATGCTCACCGACAACGGCGCCAAGGTGCTCGACTTCGGCATCGCCGCACTCGCCGGGGCACCCACGCCCGGTGGGCGACCGGCCGGCGGCGCCCTGATGGGTACGCCCGCGTACCTGGCGCCGGAGAGGTTGGGCAACGACCCGCCCCATCCGGCCAGCGACGTGTACGCCCTCGGTGCGCTGCTGTACCGCGCCCTCACCGGTGACGTGCCGTTGCCCGTGCGCAGCTGGCCGGACGCGGTCCGGGTGCATGCCGACCGACCGGCCGTGGCACCCCCACGGGTGCCGGGCCTGTCGGCGGATCTCGCCCAGCTGGTGCTGGCCTGCCTCGACCCTGATCCGGAACGACGTCCCACGGCCGGACGACTGGCCACCCGGTTGCGGGCCGCCGCCTCCGGTCCGGCGGCACCGGCCACGGTCGACGGGCCGGTCGCCAGCGGCGGCGGGCAGCAGCCGCCGGAGTCCACCCGGGCGGTGCGCCACCATCCGCCGACCCTGATCGAGCCGGCGGACCGCCCGGCCGTCGTGTCCGGCATCGCGCCGCGATCCGCGACCCGTGGACCACTGCGGGCCCGCGGCCGGCCGGCACCCGGACGGCCGCCCGGCCGGCGCGGACCCACCGGCCCACCCACCGGCGCGCTCGTCACGTTCGCACTTGTCCTGCTCCTGGGTCTGGGCGCGGCGCTCGTCCTCGGTGACCGGAGCGACGGGCAGCCGACGGCCACCCCCACCACGCCCTCGACCGACCGGCCGACCTCCGCCGCGCCGGCCGCACCACGACCCGCCGCGACCTCGCCGGCCGACCCACCGGAGCCGGCGAGCCTGCGGCGGGCGGCGGTCGAACTCATCGCGCTGCTCACCGAGGCACAGCTAACCGGCGAGATCGAGCGGAAGGCCGCCGACCGGTTGCGCAAGGAGTTGACCGAACTGGTCGGGAGCCGGTCGAAGGACCAGCGGAAGCGACTGGAGGATCTGCGCGAGCGGCTCGACGACGAGGTGGACCGTGGTCGGCTCCCCGCCGACTTCGCCGACCGGGTCGACGACGTGCTGGACCGGTTCGAGGAGACCCTGCCGCAGGGCTGAACGGTTCGACACCGGCCGGCAGCGGTCGGTGCGGCCGGTCAGGTCAGGGTCGCCTGGACGAACTCACCCGGTTCGGTCCCGGCGCGGGCGAGGACCGCACCGTCCGACGACCAGATCGCCGACCGTCCGGCCGTCTCGGTGTAGCCGCCACCGGTGGCGCCGGCGAAGCTGGCGACCGCGACCACGACCCGGTGGGTGGTGCTGATCCGCACCGCCCGCTGATCCGGCACGTGCGCCTGAGCGGCGGCGTCGACGATCGAGGCGGCGTACACGTCGACGCCGGCAGCGCAGGTGCGTTCCGCGTGTGCCGCGACCCCGGTGTCCTTGCAGATCGCCAGGCCGATCCGCCAGCCGTCGACGTCCAGCACGACCGGTGCCGGGCCGGGGCGGAAGCGGCGGGCCTCGACGTCCCCGAGGCACATCTTGCGGTACGCCACCCGGACCCCGGTGCCGTCCACCGCGAGGGTGGCGATGTGCTCCCCGGCCACCGGCGCGCCGACCAGCGCGACCGCCCCTGCCGCCGTACACGCGGCGACCAGCGGCGCGAGCCGCGGGTCCGCCGGGTCGACCGGCGCGGCGTCGAGTTCGTAGCCGGTGAGCGACAGCTCCGGGAAGACGACCACCCGGGTCGCGGCGGCACGGACGATCGCGGCGTGCGCGGCCACGTTCGTCGCCACGTCGTACGACACGCACGAGGATTGGGCGACGGCGACGGCCAGTGGAGGGCGGGACATGCGCGCAGCCTAGTTCCGAAAAAGTCGACGCCGGTGCGGCGACTCTCAGGTGCGGTTCGTAGCGTGTAGGACATGACGCATGTCCGGTACGCCTCGCCCTCGGTCGTCGGCCAGTCCGCACCACCCGAGGACGGCCTGGTGGGTTTCGTCACCGACCTGGTGGAGCGGCTCGGTGGCCCCGGTGCGGGGCTGGCCGTGGCGCTGGAGAACCTGTTCCCGCCGATTCCCAGCGAGGTGATCCTGCCGCTCGCCGGATTCGTCGCGGCACAGGGACGGATGAGCGTCATCGGTGCCATCTTCTGGACGACACTCGGTTCGCTGCTCGGTGCCCTCGCGCTCTACTGGATCGGCGCCGCGCTGGGCCGGGAGCGGACGCGGGCCATCGCGGCACGGCTGCCGCTGGTGAAGCTCAGCGACATCGACCGGACCGAGGAGTGGTTCCTGCGGCACGGCGTCAAGGCCGTCTTCTTCGGACGGATGATCCCGATCTTCCGGAGCATGATCTCCATACCGGCCGGGGTGGAACGCATGCCGCTGCTCACCTTCGCGGTCTACACCACGCTGGGCAGCCTGATCTGGAACACCACCTTCGTGCTGGCCGGCTACCTGCTCGGCGACAACTGGCACCTGGTCGAGGGGTACGCCGGCATCCTGCAGAACGTGGTCATCGCCGCCACGGCGTTGGGTGTCGTCTGGTTCGTCGTCACCCGGTTGCGCCGCTCGCGTCGAGCCGGCGGACTGCTGCCGAACGACAGCGGCGCCGGCCTGACCGACTCGACGCCCACCGGGGTGCCGGATCCCGACGGGCGGGGCACCATCTACCGCAGCGTCTGGTCGGACGGCCACGAACGGACCGACCGGGAACCCCGGCGCTGATTCCGGCCGGCCCGGTGCGGACGACACGCCGCAGGGGCGCCGGACGTGTCGGTTGCCGGCGAGGAGGTGTGGTGCGCGGATCGGACTGGTCGGACGGGGCCGGTGTGGTGGAACTGCCCGGCGGGGTCCGGATGCGGGGCCGCCGGATCGGTGACCCGGCGACACCGGCCGACTTCAGCCTGCTGCTCGCTCCTGGGCCGGTGCCCGGTTGGGCGTACCGGCGGGTACGGTGGCCGGATTTCTGGGTTCCGCTGGACCGGGCGGACGCGCTGGACGCGCTCGGTGAGGCGCTGCGTCGCGGGTACGCCGGCCAGCGGGTGGAGGTGGCCTGCCGGGGTGGCACGGGACGGACCGGCACCGCCTTGGCGGCGCTGGCCATCCTCGACGGGTTGCCTGCCGAGGACGCGGTCGACTGGGTACGCGCCGCCTACCGGCCGGGCGCGGTGGAGACACCCTGGCAACGGCGCTGGCTGCGCCGGCTGTCCGCGGTCTGACGGGCCCGACCGCCGGTGTGGTGGTGGGGCCGGCGGGATGCGCAGCCTCCGCGGCGTCGGCGCGGCAGGGGCACCCCGGTCGGGCGACTGGGCCGGAGCCGGCCGGCGGGCGCCACCGGCTCCGGCGGTGGTCAGCCGGCCACGTAGTCGCGCAGGTGGCGGGCGGTGAGCGTGTCGCCGCGCGCCACCAGGTCGGCGGGAGTGCCGGTGAACACGATCCGGCCGCCGTCGTGACCGGCACCCGGTCCGAGGTCGATCAGCCAGTCCGCGTGGGCCATCACCGCCTGGTGGTGCTCGATGACGATCACCGTGTTGCCGGCGTCGACGAGCCGGTCGAGCAGCGCGAGCAGTTGGTCGACGTCGGCCAGGTGCAGTCCGGTGGTCGGTTCGTCCAGCACGTAGGTGCCGGCCTTGTCGGCCATGTGGATGGCCAGCTTGAGCCGTTGTCGCTCGCCGCCGGAGAGGGTGGTCAGCGGCTGGCCGAGGGTGAGGTAACTCAGCCCGACGTCGGCCATCCGGTCCAGGATGGTCCGGGCCGGCCCGCTGGGGAAGAAGTCCCGGGCCTCGGCCACCGACATGCCGAGCACCTCGCTGATGGTGCGCCCGCGCAGCCGGTAGGTGAGCACCTCGTCGGTGAAGCGGCGACCCTCGCACTGCTCGCAGACGGAGGCGACGCCGGCCATCATCGCCAGGTCGGTGTAGACCAGCCCGATGCCCTTGCAGGTGGGGCAGGCGCCCTCGGAGTTGGCGCTGAACAGAGCGGCCTTGACGCCGTTGGCCTTGGCGAAGGCGGTGCGTACCGGGTCGAGCAGGCCGGTGTAGGTGGCCGGGTTGCTGCGCCGGGAGCCACGGATCGGGGCCTGGTCCACGACCACCACACCGTCGCGGCCGTGCAGTGAGCCGTGCACCAGGGAACTCTTGCCGGAGCCGGCCACCCCGGTGACCACGGTCAACACACCGAGCGGGATGTCCACGCTGACGTCGCGCAGGTTGTGCAGATCGGCGTGCCGGATCGCGAGGTGCCCCCGAGGCGTACGGACCGGTTCCCGGAGCCGTACCCGGTGGTCCAGGTGCCGACCGGTGAGCGTGTCGGAGCGGCGCAGGCCGGGCACGTCCCCGGTGTAGCAGATCCGGCCACCGGCGGTACCGGCACCGGGACCGAGATCGACCACATGGTCGGCCACCGCGATGGTCTCCGGCTTGTGCTCGACCACGAGCACCGTGTTGCCCTTGTCCCGCAGCCGTAGCAGCAGGTCGTTCATTCGGGCGATGTCGTGCGGGTGCAGGCCGACAGTGGGTTCGTCGAACACGTACGTGATGTCGGAGAGGCTGGAACCGAGGTGCCGGACCATCTTGACCCGTTGCGCCTCACCGCCGGAGAGGGTGGCCGACTCCCGATCGAGGCTGAGATATCCCAGACCGATCTCGACCAGCGAGTCCAGCAACTCCCGAAGGTTGCCGGTCAACGGGGCGACCGACGGGTCGTCGATGCCGCGGATGAACCCGGCCAGGTCGCTGATCTGCATCGCGGCGCACTCGGCGATGTTGCGGCCGGCGATGCGGGAGGACAGCGCCGCCGCGTTCAGGCGGGTTCCTCCGCAGTCGGCGCAGGTGGTGAAGGTGACCGCCCGGTCGACGAAGGCCCGGATGTGCGGCTGCATGGACTCCCGGTCCTTGGCGAGGTAGAGCCGGCGCACCTTGACGAACAGACCCTCGTAGGTCAGGTTCGTGCCGCCCACCTTGATCTTCGTGGCGGGCTTGTGCAGGAGGTCCTGCCACTGCTGCGGCGTGAAGTCCTGGAGCTTGACGTCCGGGTCGAACAGACCGGAGCCGACGATGGTCTGCCAGTACCACGTGTCGACGGCGAAGTTCGGCACGGTGATCGCGCCGTCGTTGAGCGACTTCTCCACGTCGACCAGTTCGTTGACGTCGAGATCGGAGACCCGGCCCAGGCCCTCACAGGTGGGGCACATCCCCTCGGCCAGGTTGAAGCTGAAGGCGCCGGCCCCGCCGACGTGCGGGTCACCCAGCCGGCTGAACACGATGCGCAGCATGGCGTACGCGTCGGTGGCGGTGCCGACGGTGGAGCGCGAGTTGGCGCCCATCCGCTCCTGGTCGACCACGATGGCCGGGGTGAGATTGCGTAGCGAGTCCACCTCGGGCCGGGAGAGGTTGGGCATGAACGACTGGAGGAAGGCACTGTAGGTCTCGTTGATCAGCCGCTGGGACTCGGCGGCGATGGTGCCGAAGACCAGTGAGGACTTGCCGGAACCGGACACGCCGGTGAAGACGGTCAGCCGGCGCTTGGGGATGTCGACCGAGACGGCGTCGAGGTTGTTCTCCCGCGCCCCGCGTACCTCGATGATGTCGTGACTGTCGGCGGCGGACCCTGCTGGCTGCTGCATGCGAACCCTTCGCGAGATGTGGACGGACTCCCGCCCGGAAACTGGCTTCCGATGACCTGGCCGGGTTCAATTGTCTCATTCAAGTGCTTGTGGAGACTTTTGCGGCATCATGAGCGCTGGTCGGCCGGATAGATGACGAGAAGTCTCAAACGACATGGGAGGCTAGGCTGAGCCGGTGGTGGATCGTCGGGGCAGTGGACGGTTGCGTGCGGTGGATCTCGCCGCGACGGCGGGTGTCTCCGTACAGCAGGTCCGCAACTACGTCGACCTCGGCGTGCTGCCTCCGGTCGAGCGCACCCCGAGCGGCTACCGGATCTTCACCGACGCGCACGCGCGGGCCCTGGCGGTGGCCCGGTCGGTGGCCGACGGGCACGGCTGGACGCGTACCCGGGAGATCATGGCCGCGGTCCACCGGGGTGACCTGCCGACGGCGCTGGCGTCGCTGGACGCCGGACACGCCGAGTTGGACCGCGAACGCGCCGAGATCCGGATGGTGCTCGGCGCGTTCGAGACGGTGGTCAGCAGTCCACGCCGGCACACCGCCGTGCCACGCCGGGCGGTACGCGTCGGCGTCGTGGCCGACCTGGTCGGGGTCCGCACCTCGCAACTGCGCCTGTGGGAGGCGCGCGGTCTGCTGCGCCCGGCCCGCGAGGCGGGCACGGGCTACCGGGTATACGACGAGGCCGAGCAGCGTGCCGCCCAGGTGGTGGCGCTGCTGCGCCGGGGCGCGTACCCGTTCGAGATCATCACAGCGGTGCTCGACGAGATGCGGACCACCGGGAGCCCGCAGCGGGTCCGGGCCGAGCTGGCCCGCCGCGAGCAGGAATTGCACCGTCGCAGCCGGCGGCGGCTCGCCGCCTCCGCGATCCTGCACGACTATCTGTGCCAGCTGGCCGGCTGACACCGCTCGGACAGGCTCCTGGACCGAAAGCGGTGATGTCACGACGACATGGTCCTGTCTGAGTGACATCACCGCCTGAAGGCGATCTTCCAGCGGAGGCTCGGTCAACGTGGTGTTCGAGGGGGGACCACTCGTGTCACCACCGCTAGCTGCTCCGGGTGGATCAGGTCGTCAGCCCGCCGAGCAGGGCCTGGCCAGGTTGACCAGATCGGCGGGGCGGTTGCCGTCGACCCGGCCGATCGCGGTGGCGATGCGGTTGATCGCCGCGACCCGCCGGTCCTCCAGCGGGCCGATGATGGCGTTGCGCACGAAGTTCGGGCCACCCTGGGGGTTGGCCGCCTGCCGGGCGAGGCGGGCGTTGGCGTCGGCGATCTGGCTCTCCAGGTTGGCGAGTTCCCGCCGCACCTCCGCGGCGGCCTGAGCCGGCACCGCCGGCAGCCGGTCGGCCACCGTCGGGCAGTTCACCCGCTGTGCGACGCCGGCCCCCGCGTTGCCGTTACCGACATTCCCGTTGCCTGCGTTGCCGTTACCTGCGTTGCTGTTGCCGTTACCGGCGTTGCCGTTGACGGCGCTGGGCACGCCTGCGGCGTTGAGGCCGCAGGTGGCGAGGCTGGCGAGGTCGGGGCGTTGACCACCGACACGGGAGATGTTGATGCCGATGCGATCGAGGGCGGCGGTCCGCTTGCTGGCCAGGGGTCCGAGGATGGCGTTCTGAATGAAGGCGGGGCCACCCTGGGGGTTGGCGGCCTGCTGGGCGAGGCGGGCGTTTGCCTCGGCGATCTGCTTGTCGAGGTTGGCAAGTTCCTGCTCCACCCCGGCGACGGCGGCGGCGGGCACGTTGGACAGCTTGTCCCGTACCGTCGGGCAGTTCGCCGTCTGCGGCTCGGCCGCGTCGTCGGCGGAGGCCAGCGTCAGACCGCCGCCCAGGAGCACCACCGCCAGCACACCGACGCCACCGAGCTTCAAGGCAGCGTGCTTGCGGTGCTGCTGCGTACGCCTGACCATGCTTCTCTCCTCATGATTGACCGCCCGACGGGTCGGCCCGTCGGCTGGTGCGCGATGGGGTGCCCGGAAAGACGCTCGGCGGCGGCGGCCGGCCCCGCCCCGCATGCCGAGGACCCTCACGGGTGACGTCGGACCGAGCCGCGCGGGAGCGCTCCCGCCGCAGGTCCGGGCGTTTCATGTGTTCGACCGTGGATACGGGGGGTGGGTGGGATCGGTTCAACGATCCGCAGCGACGATCGCGGCCGCCGTCCGACGCGAGCCGGTCGGGCGGGGTGGGCGACACCGACGATCGTGCCGTTAGTCTGCGTGTTCATGAGAATCCGGGCCCTGGCCACCTGTTGTGCCGCCGTCGCCGCCGTGGTGATGCCGGCGACTCCCGGTGCCGCGGCGATCACTGTCGGTTCCGGATTGTCCACCTCGGTCGCTGTCCCGGCCGCCACCACGCCGCCGCTACCCCTCTCGGTGTCCGCGACGCCGGCCCCGACGGCCGTGCCCTGCCCGAAAGCGGTGGCGCCGAAGGTGTCCCGGTCGCCGAAGCCGACACCACCGCCATCCGTCGCGGCGCACCGGACAATCGGCGGAGACGCGCTGGCCACCCCCGGCCTGATCGTGCCGCCGGGAGTGCCGGCCCCGCCCAGGGTGACGGCGACCTCGTGGCTGGTGGCGGATCTGGACACCGGCGAGGTGCTGGGCGGCTGCGGTCCACACGAGTACGCCACCCCGGCCAGCGTGCAGAAGCTGCTGTTGGCCGCGACCATGCTGCCGAAACTCGATCCGGCGCAGGTCGTCACGGTCACCAGGGAGGACCTGGACATCGCCCCCGGCAGCTCGGCGGTCGGGCTGGTGCCGGGCGGTCGCTACCGGGTGGAGACCCTCTGGCTGGGGCTGCTGTTGCAGTCGGGCAACGAGGCGGCCAACGCGTTGGCCCGCCTCGGCGGCGGCGCCGACGGCGTGACCGGCGGGGTGCGGGCGATGAACGAGCAGGCCAGACTGCTCGGCGCGTACCAGACCCACGCGGTCACCCCGTCCGGGCTGGACGCACCCGGCCAGTTCACCAGCGCGTACGACCTGGCCCTGATCGCCCGGGTCTGCTTCGCCGATCCGACCTTCCGGCGGTACGCGCTCACGGAGCGCGCCCGCATCCCGGCGCAGAAGGCGGTGCGGGGCAGGGGCTTCGAGATCCAGAACGAGAACCAACTGGTGTACCGCTACGCCGGTGCCCTCGGCGGCAAGACCGGCTTCACCGACTACGCACGGCACACCTATGTCGGCGCGGCCGAGCGGGACGGTCGCCGACTGGTCGCCACGCTGCTCGGCGCCGAGCCCCGGCCGCGACGCGGTTGGGAGCAGGGTGCCGCGCTGCTCGACTGGGGCTTCGCGCTGCCCCGGCGGACAAGCGTCGGCCGGCTGGTGGAGCCGGGGGAGTTGGACACCGAACCGTCACCGGTGCCGACCCGGCCGGTCGACCCGGCAGCGTCGGCCGCCGCCACCTCAGCTCGGCCGGCGGGCACCGCCTCGGTCGCCGAGCGACCGGGCGTGGGAACGTTCGTGGCGCTCGCCGTCGGAGCGCTCGCGATCACCCTGGCAATCCTCGCCGCCCGACACCCGCGCCGAACAGATCTTGGTGCGAAACCGCCCTCATGAGGGCTGCCCGGGTCCAAGATCCGGGCCGCGGTGGTGGTCGATTTGTGGGACTGGTCGGAATTCACTCGATAGTGTCGCTGATTGTGAGAGCTTCCGCACTTACCGTGGCGGTGGCTGCCGCGCTGCTGGCGACGCCACTGGTACCGGTCGCCGACGCCCGGGCGGCGGCGCGGGTGCGGGGTCCGCCGGCAGCGCCCCCCCCCCCCCGCCCCACACCAACCGCGGCGCCGGCACCCGACCCCGGGCAGCGGG
>NZ_JBAGKI010000056.1:0-36114 GCF_036689795.1 Micromonospora palythoicola
CCCCGCTCCGCGGGGGGGGCCCCCCGCCGGGCGCCCCCCCCCCCCCCCCCCGCGGGCGGGGGGGGGGGGGCCCCCGCCCCCCCCCCCCCCCCGCCGAGTCGTCGCAGGGTCAGGGGTTGGTGATGCCCAGCGAGTAGCTGCCGGAGCCGCTGTACGCGTGCACCTCGAAGCGGTAGTAGCCCGCGGTGCCGTTGTAGGTCAGCGACTCATCCGGCCCGGAAGTGTACGAGCCGGCCACGTCGACCCAGGACGATCCGCTCCACTTCTGCAGGTAGAGGTCGAAGTCCACACCGGTCGGACCGTCCAGGCAGCCCCGGTGGGTTCCCGAGGAGGACGAGTAGTAGTAGCTGCCGTTGGGCTGGTACCGGCTCTGGCCGGAGGAGATGCTGCCGGTGTAGGTCGCCTCGTAGCCGCTGCACCCGGTGGGCGGCGGCGGCTCGTTGCCCCCGCCGCTGGTGCGCAGCGTCAGGCCGTACGCCGAGAGGATCTCGTTGACCGGCTGGAAGTAGGTGGTCCCGCCGGAGGAGCAGTTACCGGAGCCGCCCGAGGTCACGCCCTGGGCCTGCTGGCCGGACAGC
Organism: Micromonospora palythoicola; assembly: GCF_036689795.1. Taxonomy (NCBI): domain Bacteria; kingdom Bacillati; phylum Actinomycetota; class Actinomycetes; order Micromonosporales; family Micromonosporaceae; genus Micromonospora; species Micromonospora palythoicola. Next base: position 579 of record NZ_JBAGKI010000056.1, read on the forward strand.
CACGACCCGCCCGAGTCACCCGGCTCGGCACAGGCGTTGGTACGGGTCAGCCCGCTGACCGAACCCTCGGCGTAGTTGACGGTCTGGTTCTTGGCCTGGATGGTGCCGCACCGCCAGCCGGTGGTCGAGCCGGAGCGGCAGACCGCCGCACCCACGGCGGCCTCGGTGGAACCGGCCACCGTCACGTTGCCGCCGGAGTAGTTGTTGACCCACGGCTGCGGCGTCCAGTTCGAGTTGGTCTGCACCCAGCCGTAGTCGTTGCCCGGGAACGACGAGCCGCGGAAGGTGCCCTGGGCCACCTGGTTGTAGCCCTGGGTGGCGGTGCCGGTGCGGCCGCAGTGCCCGGCGGTGACGAAGCCTCCGGTCACCGAGAACCCGACGGAGCAGCGCCCGCCCATGTAGTAGGCGTCGCCGCCCCGGACGTCGTAGAGCAGCCGGGGAGCCTCGGTGGTGCTGACCACCCGGACCGCGGTGGCGTCGACGCGGCTGGTACGGACGAATTTCGCAGCCGCGGCGGTGTTGCCGCTGGCGAGGACCACGACGGTGTTGGTCGTGACGTCGACGTACCAGCCGGGGACCGCGCCGGCCGGTGCCGTGGCGGCGTGGCGGTCCAGGGTCGCCTTGATCCGGTCCAGTTCGGCGCCGCTGCGCTCGACGATCGTCGCCCGCGCGCCGGCCGCCTTGACCCGGTTGGCCGCGGCCTTGCCCGTGACGGCGACGACCAGGCCGTCGGCGGTCATCCAGCCACCGGCGTACGCCGAGCCCAGGGACCGGCGGAGACTGACGTCCGTCCGGGTTCCCTTGTCGTCCCGGGCGATCCGGGTGCGTGCCTCGGTCGGGGTCAGGTCGAGGTCACGCTGCATCGCGGCGAGCATCTCCGACGACGCGGCCACCGTGGCGGCGGCGGTGCCGGGGTCGGGCAGCGGGGCCGCTGCGGCGGGGGTTACCGCGACGGCGATGGCACCGACGGGCAGCAGGATCGCTGCTGCCGCGAAGGTGAGAACTCGTCTCATCTATTGCCTCCTGTGGAAACGGCGGCGCGGAACGGGGGTGCGCCGCGATCGGGGCGGGGGTGTCCCGCCGCGCTCCGCCCTCGGGGTTTGGGCGACGGTGCTGCGGGCGCCGCAGCCCGTTGACCTGGCCGGTGCCGCTGCCGGGCGCCTCGACGGGGCGCCAGCCTGATCAGGTGGGCCACCGCCAACCTAACCGGAATCGATAGGCTCTGATCTATATCAGTTAACTCATATTAAGGCGAATGACGCTCGAATCCCGGTGCCCGTACGGCACACCGGCAGAGCGGCTCCCGACGCTGACGCCCGGTCGTCGCCGGCTGTCTCAGTCGGGCTTGACCGCGTGCACGCGTTCGACGGTGCCGGCCTTCAACCGCTCGACCTCGACGATCGTGAATCCCGCCGCACGCACCAGGGGAAGCTGCCGGCGGGTGAAGTACTCACCGGCCATGCGGACGGTGACCCGTTCGAGGAGCCACTGGGCGGCACGCACCGGCGGCCAGGTGCTGGCGACGTGGTCCAGCAGGAGCAGCCGGCCACCGGGTACGAGCACGCGCCTCATCTCGTCGATCGCCTGCGCCGGGCGCGGGACGGAGCAGAGCGAGAGAGCGCAGACCACGGTGTCGAACGACGCGGACGCGCAGGGCAGCCGCTCCGCGTCGCCCTCGCGCAGGTCGACCGTCCGGCCGAGATCGGCGGCCCGGCGACGCGCGACGTCCAGCATCGCCGGGCTCAACTCGACGCCCGTCAGGGTGACGTCGGTGGGGTAGTACGGCAGGTTACGGCCGGTGCCGATGGCTACCTCCAGCACCCGACCACGCACCCGGTCGCCCAACCACTCCCGGCCGCCCGCGAACTGCACCCGCTCGAGGAACACGATCTGCCTGTCGTAGCTCGGTGCGGCCCTGTCCCACACGCGTCGCTGCTTCGCGGTCGGTGACTCGCCCGGGCTTCTGCTGGCCGGGTTGCTCACGATGACGGTCCTTCCGGTTCGACGGAGTGGGGAAGGGCGCGTTGAGCATCGCAGGCTACCGTCCGGGTAGGAACCGATCCGCGGCGGCCTGATTCTGGGTACTCGTCGGAACTGCCCGGACCGGTGGCGGCGGGGGTCCGCCGCCAGCCGGGCGCGGTCAGACCGTGAGGGAACTGGCCGTGCCGGGGGTGAGCCAGTGCAGGCTCGCCCGGACCGCGGCCGGGGCGGCGGCGAAGGCGGCCTCCACAGCCTGCCGGCCCTCGCTGAAGTGACTCCAGCCCTCGTAGTGCACCGGCAACACCGAACGGGCGCCGACCAGTCCGCACAGTTCGACACCCTCGGCGGCGGTCATCGTGTAGCGCAGCGCACCGGTGCGGCCGAACCGGACCGCTCCGAGGTGCAGTACGACGGTGCCGATGCCGAACCGGCCGCCGACCTGACGGACGCCGTCGTAGAGCACGGTGTCGCCGGTGATCCAGAGTGGCCCGTGCCGCTGGCCGGCCCAGCGCAGCACGAACCCGGTCACCTCGCCGACGACCGGCCGGCTCAGCGGCGGGCCGTGCCGGCACGGGGTCGCCGTGACCTCGATGGTCGGCCGCCCGGTCGCCGTGAGCGTGGTGCGCTGCCACGGAGCCAGACCGATGGCGTCGGCCCCCAGTCGTCGGCTGCCGGCCACGGTGGTGACGACCCGACCCGCCGCTGGCAACAGCACCCGGCCGGCGTCGTCGAGGTTGTCGGCGTGGTGGTCGTGGGTCAGCAGCACCGCGTCGAGGTCGCCGAGCGACTCCGCCGGCAGCGCCGGACCGGTGAGCTTGCGCGAGGCGGTGCCCCAGCCGAACCGGTAGGTCCGGCCGGGCGCGTCGAACGTCGGGTCGGTGAGCAGCTGCCACCCGTCGAACTCGATCAGTACGGTCGGACCGCCGATGTGCGTGACCCGTACGTCGGTCATCCCGCGTGCCGCACGGCCCAGTCGAGCACCTCGTCCGCGATGCGCTCCCACCCCTGCTGTGCCGGCAGCAGGTGGGCGTAGCCGGCGTACTCGCGGCGCTCGGTGACGGTGTTGGACCGGTAGTGCTCCGCGTTCGACTTCTGCACGGCGGGCGGCATGATGTGGTCCTCGCCGCCGGACACGAACAGCAGGGGCGCGCGGTCGTCGTTGTGGTAGTCGACCCAGGTGTCCTGATGGCCGGGCTGGAAGTTGGCCAGGACGCCGCCCCACACGATGCCGCCCGGGGCGGGGATGTGGTAGCGCTGGTAGAGGGCCCGCGACTCCTCATCGGTGAACGTGTTGGTGAAGGCGTACTTCCACTGCTCCGGGCTCAGGCCGACCGCCCTGTGCCGGTTGGCCGGGCTCTTGAGCACCGGGAAGGTGGACTTGACCTGGGACAGGGGCACCACGCGGACGCCCTCGGTGGGAGCCGAGTTGAGCGCCACGCCGGCCGCGCCGTAGCCGTGGTCGAGCAGGATCTGGGTGAACGCGCCGCCGGCGGAGTGACCGATGATGATCGGCGGCTCCGGCAGCGTCCGTACGACCTCTTCGAGGTGGGCGATGATCTGTGGAACCGTCACCTGCGCGATCGGGGTCGGGTCGGCGTTGAGCGCCTCCACCTCGACCTCGAATCCGGGGTACGCGGGGGCCACCACCTGGTGGCCCTTGCTCTCGTAGTGGGTGATCCAGTGCTCCCAGCTGCGGGGCGTCACCCAGAAGCCGTGCACCAGGACGATCGGTCTCATGGCTGGTACTCCTCGAGGAAGGCGAGCAGGTCGTCACCGAGCTGCCGCTTGTGTGTGTCGGTGATGCCGTGTGGTGCGCCCGGGTAGACCGTCAGCCGCGCACCCTTGACGCGGGCGGCGGATGCCTTGCCGCCCACCTCGAACGGCACGACCTGGTCGTCGTCGCCATGGATGACCAGGGTGGGTACGTCGATGGCGTCGAGGTCCGGGCGGAAGTCGGTGGCGGAGAAGGCGGCGATGCACTCGTAGGCGTTGCGGTGTCCGGCGGCCATGCTCTGCAGCCAGAATACGTCCCGGATTCCCTGCGACACGTCGCTTCCCGGTCGGTTGTGGCCGAAGAACGGGCCGTCAGCCAGGTTCTTGTAGAGCTGCGCGCGGTCGGTCAGTGAGCCGGCGCGAATGCCGTCGAACACCTCGACGGGTACCCCGGCGGGATTGTCGTCGGTTCTCAGCATGAACGGCGGCACCGCCGAGACGAGGACGACCTGGGCGACGCGGCAGGTGCCGTGTCGACCGATGTAGCGGGCGACCTCGCCGCCGCCGGTGGAGAAGCCGATCAGGGTGGCCGCGCGCAGGTCGAGCGTCTCGACGACAGCGGCGAGGTCGTCGGCGTAGGTGTCCATCTCGTTGCCGTGCCAGGTCTGGGTGGAGCGGCCGTGGCCGCGTCGGTCGTGGGCGATCACCCGGTAGCCGCTCGACGCGAGGTGCAGCGCCTGAGCCTCCCAACTGTCGGAGTTGAGCGGCCAACCGTGGGACAGCACGACCGGGCGCCCGCTGCCCCACTCCTTGTAGAAGATCTGGGCGCCGTCGCTGACGGTGACGAAAGGCATATTCCGCTCCTCACGGTGGGCTGCCAGGGGTGTCAGCCGGTTCAGGGAGCAATCTCGCACCCTCGCGACAGGTCGGGTGTTCTGCGGACGCACGGTTCTGACGTCTGTGTGCACCGTTCAACGTGGCGACGCGATGGCTGCGGATTTCTGCGCGGTGGCCATCTGCCGTGGGGTGACTCCGAAGGCCTCCCGGAACTTGTTCGTGAAGAAACTCGGGTTGGAGAAGCCCCAGGCGCGGGCCGTCGCTGCGATGGACGAGTAACGCGGGCGCGCGGCGGTCAGGTCCGCCCGTGCGCCGTGCAGGCGCTGCTCGATGATCGACTGCTCCAGGCTCTGGCCCAGTGACTCGTAGAGCTTGTAGAGCGTACGCAGCGAGATGGCGTTGGCCGCGGCGATCCGTGCCGGTGTCAACTCCGGATCCCGCAGGTTGCTGCGGACGTATGCCTGCACCCGCGCCTGCATCGAGGAGTGCATCGTCTCGCGTAGCTGCCGACCGTCGCCGGCAGCGGAGAGCACCAGAGCGCGCATCAGCTCGGCGGAGGCGGTGCCCAGCTCCGGCCCCGCACCGCTGCCGACCAGGTCGTCGGCCTGTCCGACCAGGTGCGCGACGTGACTGCGCACGAGTTCGTAGAGCGGACTGACCCGCAGTTCACGCGCGGCCCGGTGGATCGCGTCCCGGGGAACGCCCAGGTGATCGACATCGACGTGCAGTGCGTAGGAGGCCCCGCTGCCTCGCCAGCCGTAGACGTACGGCAGGGACAGGTCGACAAGCATGAGGTCACGCGGTCCGAACACGCGTCCCTCCCGAGCCCACATCAGATGGTTGTCGGTTCGCATCGGTAACGCCAGAACGATCGACGACTCGTCCGAGGCCCGGGCGATCCGGGGCGTACGGCGCAGGGTCGTGCCGGAGGCCTCGATGTTGAACACCTTCGCCCGGCCGAAGTCGAAGACGGTCATTCTCGCCTGGATCGCCGCGGGATCCTCGAACGAGGCCAGGCTGGCGGAGCAGTTGCCGCTGACGGTGGCCTGGAACGCCGCCGCGCGCTCTCGTGGGGGCAGCGACCGCGTGTCGAGAACGAGCATGAGGTCCCATCCGATCCTGAGCAGTTGCCGGGCCGGTGCGTAACGCGCCGGCAACCGGGTCGTATCAATCGCCGCACAGATGGAGAAACCCCGCTGCTCCGATCGCTGTTGCGGCGCAACGGCGAACGGAACGACGAGGTTGGATTCAGTATGCGCCGCGCCGAGGTGGAGAACAACGCCTGCCGGGAGTCCTGCGGACCGTGGTCGGGATCCGTCGAAGACGCTCCGGGCGACCGGGCCGGTGGGCGCGTGACGGGCCCCCGGACGCTTCTGCCCGGCGGAGACCAGGGCCCCGCACGGAGATTGAATGTCTGCTATATATGGGAACGCTCCCAAGCGGGGGCAATGAAGACGGGCGTCTCGGGCGCCGCCCCGGCTACCGGGGCGTTCGTCCTCGCCTCGGATACCGGGTGAGGCGTAGCACGCCGTAGCCCTGCCACGTCGAAGGTGGCGGGGAAGCAGTCGATGGAGGAAACATGCGCAGTCTTCTTGCCGGGTTGACCGCTCTGGTGATCGGCGTCACGGCCGGCAGTGTCCCGTCCGACGTCGCCGGCGCCAATCATCGCGGCTCCTGCACGCGACACCTGCTCTTCTGCGAGGACTTCGAGCGCCTGCCGCCCGGCGGCGCCAGCACCCTGGACTGGGGCATCGACACGCGCAACGGCACGCTCACCGTCGAACGTGCCCGCCGTGGCAACCAGGTACTGCACGTCCACACGGTCGACAACGGCCGCGCCTTCCTGCGCGTCGACGACTTCGCCGCGCCCGGCAACCGCTTCTACGGCCGGATGCGGCTGCGCGTCGACGCCTTTCCCACCGGCCCCGACTGGGCGCACTTCACCCTCGTGGAGGCGACCGGCACCGGCAGCTCGGAGATTGTCCGTCCGATCGGCGGCCAGTACGCACCCACGGTCCCCGGCATCTTCTGGGGCGTCGGCGCCGACGGCGGGCCGACCGGCGACTGGACCAACTGGCGCGAGTCCGCCCCGGTGGTCGAAGACACCTGGCAGTGCTTCGAGTGGCACCTCGATCCGGCGGACAATCGCGTCGCGGTGTGGATCGACGGGGTGGCGAACCCGGAACTGACCGCCTCCACCACCGAACACGGTGGCAACGACGTGCCGTTCGTCCTGCCGGAAGTTAACACCGTGAAGATCGGTTGGCAGCTCTACCAGGGCGGCACCACCCCGGGCGAGTTCGACCTCTGGATCGACGACATCGCCCTGTCGACCAGGCGCCTCGGCTGCTGACCCGCCACAACTCCCGTGCACAGACGGTGCCGGGCGTCGTCGAATATCCGGCGACGCCCGGCATCGAGTTCCCTTACGCTCCACCCGAACGGCGGCGGATGGCGCGCTGCCGACGGTGGTGAGCCGACGATCGGGGAATGCGATGTCCTGCCAGCTGGTCGCCGTGTGTTTCGACGCGAGCCAACCGATGCGCCTGGCGCAGTTCTGGGCCGGCCTGCTCGACCGGCAGATCGTCCACGATGGCGGCGGTGCGTCTCTCCCTGGCACTGACACGCAGCTCGGCCTCCGGTTCGTGGCGAGCCACGCCGAGCGGGTAGGGCAGAACCGGGTGCACCTGCACCTCACCAGCTCCAGTCCCGCCGACCAGCAGCAGACGGTGGCCGGCGCGCTCGCCCTCGGTGCCGCCCACGTCGACCTCGGGCAGCGCCCGGAGGAGGGACACATCGTCCTGGCCGACCCCGAGGGCAACGCGTTCTGCGTGATCGAGCCGGGCAACAGGTTCCTCGCCGGCTGCGGCTTTCTGGGCGAGATAGCCTGCGACGGCACCCGGGAGGTCGGCCTCTTCTGGAGCGCCGCGCTGGGCTGGCCACTGGTGTGGGACCAGGATCAGGAGACCGCCGTACAGGCACCGGGCGGCGGCACGAAGGTCGCCTGGGGAGGTCCGCCCGTGGCACCGAAGCAGGGGAGGAACCGGCAGCGCTTCGACCTGGCGCCGTCGGCTGACCGTCATCAGCGGTCGGAGGTCGACCGGCTGGTGTCCCTCGGCGCCACGTGGATCGAGGCCAGCGGGGATGGCGCGGTCATGCTGGCCGACCCGGACGGCAACGAGTTCCGTGTCATGAGACGTCGTTAGTCCGATCCCGACACGCCGCTCCCGACACGCCGGCCCCGGCGACCGTCCGGCGGTGGAAGCGGTCAGGATGCGGTGGCGGACTTCGCGGCAGGGCCGGCGGAGCCGGTGCCGTGGTCTGGGCGGCGAGTCAGGACCCGGGGGCCGGCGGCCGTGATGGCGACCGTGTGCTCGGAGTGTGCGGTGCGGGAACCGTCGGCCGACCGGATCGTCCAACCGTCCTTGTCATACCTGATCTTGTCGGTGGAGCTGCAGAGCCAGGGCTCGACGGCGATGGTGAGACCGGGCTCCAGCTTCAGGCCGCGACGAGGGCGGCCAGTGTTGGCCACGTGCGGGGCCTCGTGCATGGTACGGCCGATGCCGTGGCCGCCGAACTCGCCGTTGACCCGGTAGCCGTAGGAGTGGGCGACCTCGCCGATCGCGGCGGAGATGTCGCCCAGGCGGCCGCCGGGCTGGGCGGCGGTGATGGCGGCCTCCAACGCGACCTCGGTGGCCTCGATCAGCCTCAGGTCGGCCGGGTCCGGGGTGCCGACGATGACGGAGAGCGCGGAGTCGGCGACCCAGCCGTCGATGCCGACCGCCATGTCGATGCTGAGCAGATCGCCGTCCCGTAGGGCGTAGTCGTGGGGGAGGCCGTGCAGCACCGCGTCGTTCACCGACAGACACAGCACGTTGCGGAACGGACCACGGCCGAACGAGGGGGCGTAGTCCCAGTAGCAGGACTCGGCACCGCGTTCGGTGATTCGACGGCGAGCGTGGTGCTCAAGGTCCAGCAGGTTGACGCCGACCGCGGCGACACCGCTCAGCTCGGCGAGCAACTCGCCGACGAACCGGCCGGTCACCGCCATCCGCTCGATTTCCTCGGCCGACTTGAGTTCGATCATCAAAGCCTCCCTCGCCCCTGTCGGTATTTTTATACCACGCCACCGTGGGGTCGCCCGGAAGGGGCTATCCTCCTTCGCATGGTCCGCCAACCACTCACCGCCGAGCAGATCGCCGCCGGGCAGCGCCTGGGCGCCGCCCTGCGAGCCGCCCGGGCCGGCCGCAGCCTCGTCGACGTGGCCCTGGCCGCCGGCATCTCACCCGAGACGCTCCGCAAGATCGAGGCGGGCCGCCTGCCCGCGCCGGCGTTCGGCACCGTGGTCTGCCTCAGCCAGGCGCTGGACGTCCCGCTCAGTGATCTGGCCGAGGTCTGGCGAGCCGACCTGCCCATCCGCCAGGCGTCCTAGCCCCGCCGTCGAACGCCGTGCACTCGTCGGGTGGCCGTTGCGCCGGAGGACCCGGCGTACCCCTGGTCTTTCTGGACCTCGACGGCGTACTGAATCCCTTCGCGGCACCGACCTGTCCCGACGGCTATCAGGAACGCGTCCTCTTCGACGGGGAAGATCCGCAGCGGTACTGCCTGGCACACGCCGACTGGATCCGGGAGCTGGCCGCCGCCGGTGAGCTGTGGTGGGCAACGGGTTGGGGCGAGGCGGCCAACGACTTCTACCTGCCGCTGCTCGGAGTCGCGCCGCTGCCGGTGGTCGGCTTCCCACCGGTGCCGTTCGCTCCCGAACTCAAGGTGCCGGCCGTCGCCGCCGTGGCCGCCGACAGGCCGGCCGCGTGGATCGATGACGACCACACCGCCGCCGGCCGGCGGTGGGCCGCTGACCGGTCGGCGCCGACCTTGCTCGTGTCGGTCGATCCCACACTCGGTTGGACGCGATCGGACGTCGACCGGGTGCTGACCTGGGTGGGCACCCTGCATCGGTGAGCGCGCCCGTCAGGGACTCAGGCTGTGCCGGCGGTCCGTTCCGGTCGGGCCGTCAGCGCCCGACGCAGCTCACGGACGACGACAAAGGCCGGGTTGTCGTCGCCTGACGCCTCCTGCCACAGGTCGCGCCATTCGGAATCGGCAGCCATGATCCGGTCGAGCGCGGTCGCGGCCAGCGCGGACACCTCGTCGGGCAGGTCGAGCCGGTCTCCGTCGCGCAGCACGTCCGGCGCGTACGGTGACGTGACGGGCGGCCCGCCGGGCAGATGCGCGGCCACGATCGCGGCTGCGGCGATCGCCTCGCAGGCGACATCGGCGTCGAGGTAGTCCTGCTCGACGGCCGCTCGGTTCAGGGCCGCGCGGACCAGCACCGGCCGCTGGGCGGCGTGGGCGTCAGCCAGCTCGCCACACCAGTCGGCGGCGGTGTCGTTGTCGAACGGACCACTGTCCCAGGTACCCATGAAGCCTCCCACGATCGGTCGCGCCGCATTCTGGCACCGGCCACCGACAGCCTTCGACACCCGCGATTCGGCGTACCCTGCGGTGACGGGTGACGGACAGGAGGCAAGGTGGTCGAGACGAGGCTGACCGGCATGACGGTGGCGCAGGTGATGGCGGAGTTGGCCGAGCTCGCGGACCCGAGGACGCGCGAGGTGAACGAGCGGCACGGTGACGACCACGGGGTCAACCTCAGCACGTTGCGTGCCCTCGCGAAGCGGCTGAAGACCCAGCAGGATCTCGCGGAGCAGCTGTGGCAGACGGGCGACACCGCGGCGCGACTCCTGGCGATCCTGGTCTGCCGCCCGAAGGCGTTCGAGCGCGACCAGTTGGACACCATGCTGCGCGAGGCGCGTCGACCCAAGGTGCACGACTGGCTGGTGAACTACGTGGTGCGGAAGAGCCCGCACAGCGAGCAGTTGCGCCGGGCGTGGTTGGCCGATCCGGATCCCGTCGTCGCCAGCGCCGGCTGGGCGTTGACCACCGACCGGGTGGCCGCGAAACCCGAGGGCCTCGACCTCACCGCGCTGCTCGACGCCATCGAGGCGGAGATGAGGGACGCTCCGGATCGCCTGCAGTGGGCGATGAACCACTGCCTGGCGCAGATCGGGATCGAGCACGCCGGGCACCGCTCCCGCGCGATCGACATCGGGGAACGTCTCGGTGTGCTCAAGGACTATCCGACCTCACCGGGCTGCACCTCTCCGTACGCGCCCACCTGGATCGCCGAGATGGTGCGCCGACAGCACGAGGTCGAGACCGACCAGCACGAGCGCGCCGTCGAGGCGACCACTTAGGATGGTCGGCGGCGTCGGCCGCAGGATGTCGAGCAGGTGCGGCGGCACGCCGACCGAACCCGCTTCGACGTCGGGCCATCCGCGGTCCGGCGCTCGGCCCAAGCGGTTCGGCCGACCGTGATCCGGTGTGGACGAGGAGACGAACTGTGGCGAACGAAGAGGTGGCACCCGCCGGGGTCGACATGAGCGTGCCGAGCATCGCCCGGGTGTACGACTACATGCTCGGCGGCAAGGACAACTTCGCGGTGGACCGCGCCGTCGCCGAGCACGCGCTCCGGATCACCCCGGACGGCCCGCAGGCGGGCCAGGCGAATCGGGCCTTCCTGCGGCGGGCGGTGCGCTTCCTCACCGAGCAGGGCATCGGCCAGTTCCTCGATCTCGGTTCCGGTCTGCCCACCCAGGGCAATGTGCACCAGGTGGCCCTGCGCCACGACCCGCAGGCGCGGGTGGTCTACGTCGACAACGACCCGATCGTGCTGGCGCACGGTCGGGCGCTGCTGGCCGACGCCGGAACCGCGACGGTGGTCCAGGCCGACATCCGGTCGCCGGAGGCCATCCTGGAACACCCGGAGGTCCGCAGGTTCCTGGATCTGGACCGCCCCGTCGGGCTGTTGCTCTTCGCGATTCTGCACCACCTCAGGGACGACGAGGACCCGAAGGCGGTGGCGGCGAGGTTGATCGACGCCCTGCCGTCGGGCAGCTACGTCGCGATCTCCCACTTCCGTGATCCCGGCGACCGGCACCCCGACGCCTCGCGGAAGGCGCGGGAGGTCGAACGCATCTTCAACGAGTCCCTCGGCACCGGTCGTTGGCGTACCGACGAGGAGATCCTCTCCTTCGTCGAGGGCCTGGAGCTGGTGGAACCGGGCCTGGTCCCGGTGGCCGCGTGGCGACCGGACCCGGATGAGACCGCGCCGGAGCAGGGCGACACCTACCACACCTTCGTCGGACTCGTCGCGCGCAAGCCGTGATGCCGCGCTCGGGCCTCCTCCGGGTGTCCGCGTCGACCGCCGCTCACCAGGGTGCCGTCACCGCCACACGGTGACCTGACCGGCCACCAGCGCCTTCTGTCCTTCGAACGTGCGGTAGGCCGCCGGGTCGGTCAGGTGGTGGCGGGCCGCGAGACGGCGGTACGAGAACCGGACCACGGTCCCGTCCACGCTGAGCAACTGCGGCGGGGTCGCCTCCACGGGCTGCCGGGTCAGCACGAGCAGGCTGCGGTCGGCCAGGTCGACGTCCCGCACGACGAGCGCCCGCTCGTCGACGACCCGATCCACGGCCGCGGTCACGGTCAGCGCGTCACCCACGTCGACCTTGGCGAGGGTGTTCGGCGGGCTGGTGCCGGTGGACGGTGGTGGTGGTTCCGCCTCCGGCTCGGGGGCGCAGCCGGTGACGGCGAGCACGGCTGCCAGCGCGGTGGCGAGCGCTGCGTGCCGGACGCCGTACGGAACGTCGCTCATGTCGTCGCCTCCTCGAAAAGGTGCCTCTGCTCAGAGATGCCCCGTGGGATGACGAGCGCCGCGCGAACGTGTGACGGTCGCATGACATCCCGAGTCGACCTCCTTCAATCGACTGACCAGGGGTTTTCCCGCCTCCGGACGGGGGTAGCGCGTTAGTCGACAGGGGCGGTGACCGGACGGGATCCGCCGACCGGACACCTCGGCGGGGGTGCGCGACCGGAGCGGGAGGTTGTGCTCGTGCGATGCCTGCAGCGGCGTTACCGGCTCGACGAACCGGTCGGCCGGGGCGGCATGGCCACCGTCTGGCGTGGCTACGACCTGCGCCTGCAGCGCACCGTCGCGGTCAAGCTGCTGTCGGCACCGCTGCTGGGCGACCCCGCGGCCCGCGACCGCATCCGCCGCGAGGCGCTGGCCGCGGCACGGCTCGACCACCCCGGCGTCGCCCGGGTCTACGACTACGGTGAGCAGCGGCATCTGACCCGGACTCCCACCCCGTTCCTGGTGATGGAGTTCGTCGCCGGATCGACGCTGGCCGCCCGCCTGCGGGCCGCCGGTCCGTTGCCGCCGGACGAGACGCTGCGGATCGGTCAGCAGGTGGCGGCGGCCCTCGCCGCCGCGCATGAGCAGGGCATCGTGCACCGGGACGTCAAGCCCGGAAACATCATGCTCACCGAGAGCGGCGTGAAGGTGGTCGACTTCGGCATCGCGGTCGGCGCGGGCGACGACCCGGCGGAGCCGGACGGACAGCTCTGGGGCACCCCCAGCTACCTGCCGCCGGAGTTGACCGTCGGAGCGGAGGCGGTACCGGCGGGCGACGTGTTCGCCCTCGGCGTCGTCCTCACCGAGTGCCTCACCGGACAGGCGCCACAGCGGTCACCGCACGAACCGGCTCCCGTACCCGACGTCGAGGGGCTCTCCGCCTCGCACGCGCACCTGATCGGTCGATGCCTTGCGGCCGACCCGGACCGGCGTCCGGACGCGGCCGACCTCGCCGAGGCGCTTACCGGTGCGACCCTGGCCGTGCGGCCCGCGCCGGGCGCGGCGGCCACCCGGGTCGCCGTGCCCACCCACACGGTCGCCGGCCCCACCAGGCCGGCCGACGGACCTGCCCGGCGGTCGGCGGTCGCCCGGCGGCGGCGCGGGCTGTTGTTCGCCGCCCCCGCCGCCGCGGCGGCCGCGCTGGCCGGGATCCTGCCGGGACTGCTCGCCGCCGAGGAAGGCTCGGCCGACCCACCCGCCGCCGAGGCCGGCTGCACCGTGCAGTACCGGGCACAGCAGGCGGCCGACGGGCGCTTCCTGGCGCGGATCAGCGTGACGGGAGCCGGGCAACCCGGGACCGGGCAGCAGGCGCTGAGCTTCACCCTGCCGGCCAGTCAGCGCCTTCTCGACGTACGCGGCGCTGCCTGGGCGCACGACGAGCAGCGGGTCACCCTCCGGTTGGACGCGCCGGCGGAACCGGGTACGGACGCGACGGCGACCCTGCACGGCCGGGTGGAGTCCGGTGGGCACGAGACACCGGAGCGGTTCAGCCTGGCGGGCGTCGCCTGCGAGCATGCCGACACCCACGTCCGGACAGCGGTGCTGGCCTCCGCGTCGGCCGAGCCGGCGGCATCGACGCAGGGGACCTCCCGGGTGCGATCGGGTACGCCGGAACGGGACCGCCCGGCTCCGGACGGCGGCGGGGGCGGATCGGGTCGACCCGACGCCCAGCCGTCGGACGTACCGTCGGCGACACCGTCGGGCACGCCGACCACCTCGACACCGGCCACCTCCGCTCCGCCGCCCACGCCGAGCCCGTCGGCGACCGCCAGCCCCACCGCCAGCCCCACGGTCAGCCCTTCGGCGACGTCGAGTCCGGCGGCGACCGAGCGGCCGTCCACCCCGCCTCCGCCGGACCCGACCCCACCACCGACGACGGAACCCGCCGAGACCACGGCTCCCACCCCCACGCAGACGTCTTCCACCGCCTCGGTGACCTCCACCACGTCGGCGGCGGACGAGAGCGGCGGCACCGCCGACACGAACTCCTGATCCACCCGAAAACTTGATTGATTCCAGAAGAGTCGAGTAGGTTCGTCGGCATGACGGCCGACTTCGAGGCGCAGCTGCGGGCGGTCTCGTTGCGCGTGACCCGGCCCCGGCTGGCGGTGCTCGCGGCGCTGCGCGACCATCCGCACGTCGACACCGACACCGTGATCCGGCTGGTCCGTGCCGATCATCCCACCGTGTCCCACCAGGCGATCTACGATGTGCTGCGGGCGCTCACCGACGCCGGTCTGGTGCGGCGCATCCAGCCCACCGGGGCGATCGCCCGCTACGAGTCCCGGGTGGGAGACAACCACCATCATGTCGTCTGCCGCTCCTGCGGTGTGATCGCCGACGTGGACTGCGCCGTCGGCTACGCCCCCTGTCTGACCGCCTCCGACGACCACGGTTTCGCGGTCGACGAGGCGGAGGTCGTCTACTGGGGCATCTGCCCTGACTGCGCGACCGCACGCACCACAAGTGAACCGCCAGGTCGGAAGGAAGCACATTGAGCAACGCAGAGCACGACGCCCCGTCCAGCGCCCAGGGCGTGGACGCCAAGGCGGCGGCCGGCTGCCCGGTCGCGCACGACTCGGTGACCGCCCACGGAAGCGAGAGCGAGAACCCGGCGATCGACTCGCCGACTCCGAAGACCGGCGGTCGCCCGCGGACGAACCGGGACTGGTGGCCCAATCAACTGGACCTCTCGGTGCTGCACGCCCACTCGTCGAAGGGCAACCCGCTGGGGGAGGACTTCAGCTACGCCAAGGAGTTCGCCAAGCTCGACGTCGAGGCGCTGAAGCGGGACATCACCGAGGTCCTCACCACCTCCCAGGACTGGTGGCCGGCCGACTTCGGGCACTACGGCGGCCTGATGATCCGGATGAGCTGGCACGCCGCGGGCACCTACCGCATCGAGGACGGACGCGGTGGCGCCGGTGACGGCGGTCAGCGCTTCGCCCCGCTCAACAGCTGGCCGGACAACGCCAACCTGGACAAGGCCCGCCGCCTGCTGTGGCCGGTGAAGCAGAAGTACGGCCAGCAGATCTCCTGGGCCGACCTGCTCGTGCTCGCCGGCAACGTGGCCCTGGAGTCGATGGGCTTCAAGACCTTCGGGTTCGGCTTCGGCCGCGAGGACGTCTGGGAGCCCGAGGAGATCTTCTGGGGCCCGGAGGACACCTGGCTCGGTGACGAGCGCTACGTCTCCGAGAAGGAGATGTCGCAGGGCGTCGGTGCGACCGAGATGGGGCTGATCTACGTCAACCCCGAGGGCCCGCGTGGCAACGCGGACCCGCTCGCGGCGGCGCACTTCATCCGGGAGACCTTCGCCCGGATGGCGATGAACGACGAGGAGACCGTCGCACTGATCGCCGGCGGGCACACCTTCGGCAAGACCCACGGCGCCGGTGTCGCGGACAACCACGTGGGCCCGGAGCCCGAGGGCGCGCCGCTGGAGTCGCAGGGCCTGGGCTGGCTGAGCACGTACGGCAGTGGCAAGGGCGCCGACACCATCACCAGCGGCCTCGAGGTCACCTGGACCGACCGGCCGACGCAGTGGAGCAACCGCTTCTTCGAGATCCTCTTCGGCTACGAGTGGGAACTGACCACCAGCCCCGGTGGTGCGAAGCAGTGGGTCGCCAAGGACGCCGAGGCGATCATCCCGGACGCCCACGACCCGTCGAAGAAGCACAAGCCCACGATGCTCACGACCGACCTGTCGCTGCGCGTCGACCCGGCGTACGAGAAGATCTCCCGCCGGTTCCTGGAGAACCCGGACGAGTTCGCGCTGGCCTTCGCCAAGGCGTGGTTCAAGCTGCTGCACCGCGACATGGGCCCGGTCAGCCGGTTCCTCGGACCGTGGGTGCCGGAGCCCCAGCTGTGGCAGGACCCGGTGCCGGCCGTCGACCACGAGCTGGTCGGTGACGCCGACATCGCGGCGCTGAAGGCGAAGATCCTGGAGTCCGGCCTGACCACCACCGAGCTGGTCAGCACCGCCTGGGCCTCGGCCGCGAGCTTCCGGTACACCGACAAGCGCGGCGGCGCCAACGGCGCCCGGATCCGCCTCGAACCGCAGCGCAGCTGGGAGGTCAACCAGCCGGAGCAGCTCGCGACGGTGCTGGGCGCCCTCGAAGGCATCCAGCGGGAGTTCAACGCCGCGGGCGGGGCGAAGATCTCCCTCGCCGACCTGATCGTGCTGGCCGGTTCGGCCGCCGTCGAGAAGGCCGCGCGGGACGCCGGTGTCGAGGTCACGGTCCCGTTCCACCCGGGCCGCACCGACGCCAGCCAGGAGCAGACCGACATCGAGTCGTTCCGGGTCCTGGAGCCGCGCGCCGACGGGTTCCGCAACTACCTGCGGGCTGGCGAGAAGACCCAGCCGGAGGTGCTGCTGATCGACCGGGCGTACATGCTGAACCTGACCGCGCCCGAGATGACCGTCCTGATCGGCGGCCTGCGGTCCCTCGGTGCCAACGTCGGCGACAGCCGGCACGGCGTGCTCACCGACCGGCCCGGCGTGCTCACCAACGACTTCTTCCGCAACCTGCTCTCCCCGGGCGCGCGCTGGAAGGCGTCGGAGAACCAGGAGCACGTGTACGAGATCCGTGACGTGACCACCGACCAGGTGAAGTGGACCGCGACCGCGGTCGACCTCATCTTCGGCTCCAACTCCCAGCTCCGGGCGCTCGCCGAGGTCTACGCCAGCGACGACGCCCGTGGCAAGTTCGTGGCCGACTTCGTGGCCGCCTGGACCAAGGTGATGGAACTGGACCGGTTCGACCTCGCCTGATCCGACACGCATCCGACGAGCCCCGGGCGATCAGCGACGATCCCCCGGGGCTCGTCCCGCGCCTGGACAAAACCAGGTGCGCCAGTCGTACGTGAACCGATCCGTGCTGATGACGACTTCCAGCGGTGGGGGAACCACCTGTCAGTCGATCCCGAATGGGCGTCATGCGCTACTGGACGCAAGTCGGTAGGGTGGCATCAACGACTCTCCGGGAGTGGCTGATGCGTAGCTGGAGAACCGATGTCGGCAACTTCTCTCACGTTTCCTATGGGCAGCAACGCGTCGTGCGCCGTCGTGTGGCGCTGTGGGCCATTCCGGTAACGCTACTGGCTCTTCTGGCGATCAACTTGACGTGGGAGATAGTGCGGAAGATCGTGGTGCCCCCGCCAGTGGAGCGATGGCCATGGCGATTTCAGGTTCTCGATGCACCGCCGACTGTGGCGCTGATCGCGGTGACGTCGAGCATTATCGTGCTGTGTGTTAATCTGACCCACGCATCGAGGCCGACATTAGGGTACGGGGACAACCTGGCCGAAGATTGCGCTCCGGCCAGCTGCACTGGGCTCAGTTCGGTCAACGGGGCGCGCGCGATGCACTTTTACAACGCAGGTCCAGGCGTTGCCGCTGTGACGTCGATCAAGTATTCCTTGATGTTGACCGACGAAGCCTTGGAATCCGATCGAGTCTGGCTGACCGAGGAGCAATTCAGGACCAAGATGATCGATAGTGGCTTCGTTGACAGGGCTGATTTTTGCCTCTTTTCGACGGATCGCGGCGCCCCGATGCCGGTGGTGAAGAATTGCAAGGAAGGATTTCTGTTCCTAATTATTGCTGAGGAAGCGGTGCTCCGGGTCGCGGGGATCGACGTTCTTCTTCGAGTGCGCGACGGTTTCGGCAACGAGCATGGGCGGGTTTTGCGGGTGGCGCAATCACTCAATCGCTCCGCTGGTCAAAAGGATGCCGTATATAAGGAGAAAGCCAGGATCACGAGGAAGGCTGCGGCTGAGGTGCGTGGCCGCAGGAGAAGGTGAGCACTGCCGTCCGCCCGGCCGGGGCACGGACTCGGACCGCATCGTCACCACAAGGGATCGCTCGCGGGCGATGTGCCGCACCGTAGAGCCGTGGCCGGAGGTCTGTAACGTCGGATGCCGGAGCGCCGCGTAATCGCTGATCTCGGTCGGGCGGTCGCCTGCCACGGGACATCACGGCGGGTCGTCTCTATGCTACTAATTGGAGTGACGTTCGCCGCTCCGTCGACTGATCCGTCCCGCAGGTACCGGCATTGAGGGGAGTCACCCGTGGCCCATGCCGCACCCGTCGAGGCCCAGCAGACGTCAACCGATCTCACTGTCCTTCTGCGCACCCCACTCCGTCAGCTCTCCACCGAGCAGGTCCGGCCCCTCGTCCGCCGGATCGTCGACGACCGCGACCGCGCCGAGGCGGTCGATGTGGCGGCGTTCAATTCGGCGATCTGATGCCTGGTGTCCAGGACACCAGGCGAAGCTGATCCGTGCCCGCCTCCACTGAACCAGTACGTCCTGAAGGTGCACAGCCGATGTGACCTGGCCTGCGACCACTGCTACGTCTACGAGCACGCGGACCAGAGCTGGCGGGCCCGGCCGCGATCGATCGCCCCGGAGACCGTGGCGGCCGCCGCCCTCCGCATCGCCGAGCATGCCCGAGAGCGCGGGCTGCGCCGGGTTCACCTGGTGTTGCATGGCGGCGAACCGCTGCTGCTGGGCCCGACCGGCTTGGCGATGGTGCTGACCCGCCTGCGTGCCGCCATCGAGCCGGTCGCCGAACTGGACCTCCGGATGCAGTCCAACGGGGTGCTGCTCACCCCACAACTGTGCGACCTGTTCCTGGAGCACGGCGTGCGCGTCGGCATCTCGCTTGACGGTGACGCCGCGGCCAACGACCGGCACCGACGCTTCGCCAACGGGGCCAGCAGCCACGCCCAGGTGCGGCGGGCGTTGGCCCTGCTCCGCAGGCCGGCGTATCGCCGCTGCTACGCGGGCATTCTCTGCACGATCGACGTGCGTAACGACCCGGTCGCGGTCTACCAGGCGTTGCTGGCCGAGGCACCGCCCCGGATCGACTTCCTGCTGCCGCACGCGACGTGGGCCGATCCGCCCCCGCGAGCCGGCGGAGCCACCGCGTACGCGGACTGGCTGCTACCCATCTACCGACGGTGGGTCCGCGACGGCCGGCCGGTCGACATCAGACTGTTCGACTCGCTGCTGGCCACCGCCGCAGGCGGGCGAAGCGGCACCGAGGCGGTCGGACTCGACCCCTCGGGCCTCGCGGTGATCGAAACCGACGGCACCTGGGAACTCGCCGACTCGATGAAGACCGCGTTCGACGGCGCGGCGGGGACGGGCTTGGACGTCTTCCGCCACTCGGTGGACGTGGTGACCGCCCATCCGGAGTTCTCCCGCAGCCGGCGTGGCCTGAGCGGGCTCTGCGAGACCTGCCGGGCGTGTGCCGTCGTCAGCCAGTGTGGCGGTGGCCTGCGGGCGCACCGCTACTCCGTTGCCGGCGGTTTCGACAACCCGTCGGTCTACTGCGCCGACCTGAAGAAGCTGATTGTCACGATGAACCGTGAATCACCGGAGACGGCCGTGGCTCCGACCGACCTTGCCGGGGACCGGCTTCTCGACGGCCTGCCCGCCGCCGACCTGCTGGACGATCTCGGTACCGGTCACGGCTCGGAGGCCAGTCTGCGCCGGCTCGCCGCCGCCCAGCTCGCCTACGTGCGGGGACTGCTGGTCCAGATCGCCGACCGGGTCGCCGGCACGCCGCTGGCCGAAGCCTGGGAGCTGATCGTCCGGCTCGACGAGGAGGCGACCGAGGCTGTCTCGGCCACCTTCGCCCACCCCTACCTGCGGCGGTGGGCCCGGCACTGCCTCGCACCGGTCTCCGGTGAGGCCCCTGACTGGGCTTACCTCGGCGCGCTGGCCGCGGCTGCGGCCGTCCGCGCGGGTGTCGACACGGACATCGAGGTGCCGGTCCGCGCCGGCCTGGTGCATCTGCCGGGTCTCGGCGCGCAGGCCATCGACGAGCCGGGTGAGCGGAGCGCACGACTGTCGATTACGGGCGGCGGATTCACCGCCCGTGCCGGAAGGTCGTCCGTCACGGTGCCGCCGGCCGGGGGCGCGCCCCCGGCGGGCTGGGCACCCGTACGTCAGGTCGAGCTGGACGGTTGGTCGGTCCTGATCGACGACATCGACCCGTACCGGGACTGCTACCAGTGGCCGGTGAGCGGCCGACTCGACTCGGCGCAGCTGGCGTCCTGGCGGGGGTCGCTGACTGCCGCCTGGGCCCGGATCAGGCGCACGGTGCCCGGTCAGATCGCGGGGCTGCGGGCGGGGCTGCGGACCGTCACCCCGCTGCGGGTGGATCCGGGCGGCCGGCTGCACAGTGCCGCGTCCCGGGACGCCTTCGGCGCGCTCGGCACCGTGCCGGCCGCCCCCGACCCGCTGGCGGAGCTGCTGGTGCACGAGTTCCAACACGTCAAGCTCGGCGCGGTGCTGGATATGAGCCAGCTGTACGACCCGGCGTACCGGAAGCGACTCAGCGTGCCGTGGCGAGACGACCCGCGACCCCTGGAGGGCGCCCTCCAGGGCACGTACGCACATCTGGCCGTCGCCGACATCTGGCGGGCCCGGCAGGGCCCCCTGGCCCGGCAGCGGCACCGCCGGTATCGCGGGTGGACGGTGCGTGCCATCGACGAGCTGGCCGGCACCGGAGCGCTCACCGAGCATGGGCATCGCTTTGTGCGGCAGATGCGCCAGACCGTGGACTCGTGGTCCGATGACCCGCGTTGACCGGGCGATCCTTGTCAGCCGTGCTGATCCCGCCGAGGTCGACCGGCTCGCCGCCGACCTGACCGCACTCGGCGTACGGGCCGGGCGGGACCTGTTGGTGCACTGCTCGATGCGGCGGATGGGACCGGTGGCGGGCGGCCCGGCAACGCTGCTGGCGGCGCTGCGCCGGGTGGCCGGGCCGGCGGCGACGGTCGTCGTGCCGGCACAGACGGCCGGCAACTCGCCGACGAGTCCGGCCTTCCGGGCCGCGACCGAGGGGCTGGACGCGGCGGGACGGGCCGCCTACGAGGCTCGACTACCCGGGTTCGATCCGGCGACCACCCCCTCCGAGGGGATGGGGATCTTCGCCGAGTACCTGCGGCGACAGCCCGGCGCGGCCCGCAGCGGTCACCCCCTCACGTCGTTCGCCGCCATCGGCCGGCGTGCGGCCGAGTTCACCGCGGTCCACGACCTGGACTGCCACCTCGGGGAGCGCTCGCCACTGGGGCGTCTCTACCGGGCCGGGGCCGCGGTCCTGTTGCTCGGCGTGGACTACACCAGGTGCACGGCCCTGCATCTGGCGGAGTACCGGCCGGAGGCACGCCGGCCGGCAGGTCCACCGCCGCAGCGGGCCTATCGCTGTTACGTGCTGGTGGCCGGGCGTCGGGAGCGGCGTGACTTCCTAGCGCCGTCGCTCGACATGAGTGATTTCTCCGCGCTCGGCGCGGCGATCGATGCCGGGCTGCCGGTCGGTCGCGGCCTCGTGGGCAGCGCACCGACCCGCTTGCTCGATCTGCGCGATGCGGTCGACTTCGCGACAACCTGGATGGCCGGGCATCGCCGACCGTAAAGCGGTATAGACCCACCCGTGCCGGTGTGCTTACCTTGGGCGACGGCGCGGTGGCACCTGCGGTCGATGGCGGGGGAGCGACAGTTGGGTGACGACAGGGTGGTGGACGATCCGTTCGCCCCACTGTTCTTTGTCAGCTATGCCGTCATCAAGGCACCCTTGCGGGCGCCCGGTGGCCGGCGGGAGGCCAACACGAACGCGTTACGACTCTTCACCGAGCTCTCCATTCACGTGAACGCGCTGGTGAGCCGCCAGGCCGGCGCGGATCCCGGGTTCATCAACCGGACCATGCGCGGTGGCGAGAAATGGACCCCGGAGCTACTGGAGGCCGTCGGCACCTGCCAGGTCTTCGTCGCCCTGCTGTCGCCAGCCTATTTGGACAGCGAGTGGTGCGCCATGGAATGGGAGCTGTTCGCCGGCCGGGCGGTCACCCGCCGCGACGGCCGGCCAACCCGCGAGACCTGCATCGTGCCGGTGTGCTGGGCGCAGGAGGATGCGTGCGAGCCGCCCGACGGCCTCGAGTGGTTCTCCCCGGAAGGCACGCCGGACGAGAACGTGGTGCCGAGATACCACCAGGAGGGCCTGTACGGGCTGCTCTCCATGAACGACGCCGCCAGCGACGTGGTGATCTGGAAACTTGCCCAGCGCATCGTCGAGTTGACCCGATCGCACTGGGTGGAGCCGCAGGTGCTGACCGCGCCGAACCGGCCCCCCAGGAAGTTCTCCGGGAGGGACAGATGAGCGGGATCGGGGCGACGGCGGCGCCGCCGGCGGTCGACCACGGCACCTACTTCTTCCTCAGCTACGCCCATTCCCCGCCCATGCTGGAGGATCCCCGGCTGGATCCCGACAAGTGGGTCAAGGTGTTCTTCGACGATCTGTCGGCGGCCATCCGCGGCCAGATCGCCGCTCCGGACGACCGGCAGGTCGGGTTCTTCGACGCGCAACTGAGTTCCGGTGCGGACTGGGAAGAAACGCTGACCACGGCACTCGGCAACACCCAGGTGTTCGTGCCGCTCTACTCGCCCGCCTATCTCAGCAACTCCTGGCCGCTCGGCGAGTTGGAGGCCTTCCGACGTCGACTGAAGGCGTCCTCGATCAGTGGGAAGTACCGACACATCCTGCCGGTGCTGTGGATTCCGTTGCCGTCCTGGGACCAGACGGCGGAGACCCGCGAGGCGCTCGAACTCGCCGTCGATGTCACCGGGTACGCCGAGAACGGGCTGCGCGCGCTGTGCATGCTCGCCAGCTACCGCTCGGCGTACCGGGAGGTGCTGAGTCGTATCGCGACGGAGGTCACGCAGATCGCGCAGCGACACCCGCTGCCGTCCTCGGTGGTGCCGAAGGTGGCCGAGGCGCGTCCCACCTCGCGGTCGGACGCCCAGTTCGTGGTGGTCGTCGCCGCACCGACCCGGGTCGAGGTGCCGGCGGAGCGGGCACCCGGGGTGTACGCCGAGCGCAGCGAGCAGTGGCGCCCGTTCGGGCAGGACCAGGCGTTGCCCGCCGCCAAGTACGTCGCGAGCACGGCCGAGCGGTTGGGGTTGGCCACCCACGTCACCAGCTTCGCCGATGCCGGCGACGCGATGGCCCGCTGTCCCTCGGTGCTGCTCGTCGATCCGTGGATCGTCAGCGACAGCGCCGGCGAGCATGATCTGGCGCTCGTGCTGAAGCGGCTGCCCCGCTGGGTGATCCCCTTGATGGTGCTCGACAAGGACGATCCGCTGGCCGTGCCCGCCGGCCACCGGCTCGCCGACCGGGTCGCGCGGATGCTCGACCGGGCGAACCGACCGGCGGCGAGGCGGGTCACCCAGCTGTCGGAGTTCGTCAAGATCATGCCGGAGCTGGTGACCGAGGCCCGCCGTCAGTTCCTCAAGAACGCACCCGTCGTGCCGTCGGACCGGCCCCGGGGTCGGCGACCGCAACTCGGTCGGCCCGAAACGTCGGGCGGCAGCAACACGTTTTCAGGTACAGAAGAGGACCGATGACTGACGAACGCAACGGCCAGGTGGTCACGTTCTACTCGTTCAAGGGTGGTACGGGCCGGACCATGGCACTGGCAAACGTGGCGTGGATCCTGGCGGCGAACGGCAAGAAGGTGCTGGTCGCCGACTGGGACCTCGAGTCGCCCGGCCTGCACCGGTTCTACCATCCGTTCATCGACCTGAGCGTCCTGCCCGGCACCGGCGGGGTCATCGACATGATTCGCGATTTCGAGACCCAGGCGTCGGCCAAGGACGCCGACGGGCTGCCGAAGAGTCGCCTGCTGCCGAACGGTTGGGAGGCGGAGTTCGCGCGGGTGCAGCGGTTCGCGTTCTCGCTGAACTACACCTTCCCCAACGGGGGCAGCCTGGACTTCCTCTCCGCCGGCCGGCACAACCGGGACTACGCCGCCGGCATCAGCGGCCTGGACTGGGACGTGTTCTACGACGGGCTGGGCGGCGCGGCTTTCATCGACGCGTTGCGCGCGGACATGCGACGCAACTACGACTACACACTCATCGACAGCCGGACCGGGCTGAGCGACGTGGCCAGCATCTGCACGATCCACCTGCCGGACGTGCTTGTCGACTGCTTCACGTTCAGCGACCAGGGCATCGAAGGTGCGGCCCGGGTGGCCCGCGAGGTGACCGAACGGTACTACAACCACCGGCGGATCCGGGTGCTGCCGGCACCCATGCGGGTCGACCCGGCCGAACAGGACAAGGCAAACGCCGGTCGGGCGCTGGCCATGCACCGCTTCGCCGGACTGCCGGCCGGGATGAGCGAGGGCGACCGTCGCGACTACTGGGCCGAGGTCGAGGTGCCGTACGTGGCCTACTACGCGTACGAGGAGACGTTGGCGACGTTCGGCACCGACCGGGCGATGCTCTCGGCATACGAACGACTGACCGCGGCGATCACCGACGGTGAGATCCGGTCCCTGCCGCGGCTGGACGATGCCGTGCGCAGTCAACTGCGGTCGCAGTACGAGCGCAAGAGGTTCCTGCCGCAGGGGGAGATCCTGCTCCGCTACGCCCCGAAGGACGAGGTCTGGGCGGAGTGGGTCGAGCGGATCCTCGGCCTGGTCGGCATCCAGGTCATCGACGGGGGGTTGCCCGCGGTTCGCCGGGAGGTCACCCCGACCCGGACGCTCACCGTCGTGTCGACGGCGTACGCGGAGACCACGCCGGGCGCGTTGCCGCCCTCGGAGACCCCCGGCTCCGGCACCCCGCTGGCCGTGTACATCGACGACGTCAAGCCGCTGCCCGAGTTCACGCTGGAGACGTCGGTCTTCCTCAACGGTGTGACCAGGGCGGGTGACGCGGCGGCGAGCCTGCTGCGGCTGGTCGGCCGGGTCGAGCTGACCAGCTCGGACGTGACCGCTGCGACCGGGTCCCGCTATCCGGGCGCCGGCCCGGAGTTGCAGAAGACACCGGTGGCCAACGTGCAGTTCATCGGGCGCGACGACGAGCTGCGCCGGTTGCGGCGGCTGCTCCAAGCCGGTGCCAGCCGTGGCTACTCGCTGGTCGCCCTGCGCGGAATGGGTGGGGTGGGCAAGAGCCAGATCGCCCTGGAGTACGTCCATCGCTTCCGAACGGCGTACGACCTGGTGTTCTGGATCGAGGCCGATCCGAAGGCCCTGGTCGACTCGTCGTTGGTCGATCTCGGCCAACGGATGGGCCTGCCCGAGGCGGTGAACATCCCGGCCGCCATCCGTCAGGTGCACGACACGCTGATTCGCGGCGACCGCTATCCGCGGTGGCTGCTGGTCTTCGACAACGTCGCGGACTACCGGGAGATCGAGGAGTTCCTGCCGCAGGGCGGCCGGGGCCACATCATCATCACCGCTCGGGAACGGACCTGGGAGGAGAGCGCGGACACCATCGAGATCAGCCCGTTCAGCCGGGCCGAGAGCATCGAGCACCTTCAGCGGCAGGTGGCCAGCCTGTCCCAGCCGGACGCGGACCGCGTCGCCGAGGCGCTCGGTGACCTGCCGATCGCCCTCGCCGTCGGTGGTGCCCTGCTGGCGGTCCGTGGCGGTTCGGTGGACGAGTATCTGGTCGAGTTGGCTGAGCAGGGCACCGCCCTGGAGACCTGGGGACCGTCGCTGGACCGGCTGAAGCAGGACTCGCCCGGCGCGTACCGGCTGCTGGAGATCTGCTCGGTGTTGTCGGTGAAGGTCTCCATCGAACTGCTGAACAGCCGAGGTATCGGAGACCTGCTGCGACAGGCCGATCCGTCGGTGCCGACCCGTTCGGGCGCGGCGCGGCTGATCCAGCGCATCAACCGGCTGGCGCTGCTGCGGCTCGACACCCGGGCGCAGCAGATCGAGATCCACCGCCTGCTGCGCGACGCCGTTCAACGTCGGATGACCGAGGAGGAGCGGCAGCGCACCCGCCGGCAGGTGATCAGTGCCCTGGCCGCGGCCAGGCCGGACAGCGACGTGGACGTGGCGGACAGTTGGGAACGCTTCCGGATGCTCTGGCCCCACCTGGAGGAGTCGCAGGTCGCCATGCAGGCGGCGCTCGACTCCGACGATCCGGCCGTGCTGGAGTTGCTTGTCGAGCGGGTGCGTTACATCTGGCTGCGCGGTGTGCTGGGCCAGGCCCGCGAGCTCGGCGAGCGGATCCTCGGGGCGTGGACCGACCGGCTTCAGGCGAGCACCGACCCCGGCGAGCGGGAGATGCTGCACCCGCCGCTGCTGCGGCTGCGCTTCAACTTCGGCAACATCCTGCGCTCGCAGGGGCATTTCGAACAGGCCCTCGCCTTCGACGAGGAAACCCTCGCCGAGCAGCGGGAACTGCTCGGCGAGACACATGCCGACGCGCTGATGACCGCCGGCGGGCTCGCGGCCGACCTGCGAGGTCTGGGCCGGTACGCCGAGGCCCTGGCCGAAGATGAGCAGACCTACGGAATGTGGTCGCGGGACTTCGGTGAGAACTTTCCGCGTACCTTGACGGCGTTGAACAACCTGGCCGCCTCGATGCGGCTCAACGGCAAGGTGGCCGAGGCGCAGCAGCTGGACCAGCAGGTTTACGACCAGCGCCGGGTGATGTTTGGCCGGAACAATCACTGGACCCTCTCCTCGGCCGTGAATCTGGCCCGAGACCTGCGTGAGTCCGGCGAGTACGACCGCTCCCTGGTGCAGTCGCAGGAGGCGCTCACCGACTATCAGAACCTGTCCGGCCCGCACGCTCTGGCGACGCTCGGTGCGCAGACGAACCTGGGGGTGGCGCTGCGCACGGTGGGTCGGCCGGTCGAAGCGGCCCAGTTGCTCGACGCCGCGTACGATGCGTTGCGGGCGACGTACGGGGAGGACAGCCCGGACACGCTGGCGGCCCGGCTGAGCCGGGCGACGAATCGGCTGGCGCTCGACGACGCCGCCGGAGCCGAGAAGGAGCTGCGGGCGGTGCAGGCGCTCTATCGGGCGCTGCTCGGGCCGCGACACCCGCACACGTTGATCTGCGAGAACAATCTGTCGGTGGCGACCCGGGCGCAGGGCAGTCGGGAATCCGCCCGGATGTCGGCTCAGGTGGCCGTCAGCGGACTCGGCGAGATGCTGCACCCGGAGCACCCGTTCGTGCTCGCCGCCCAGACGAACCTGGCGATCTGCAAGGCGGACAACGGGGATCTCGGTGCAGCCTTCGAGTTGATGGACGACCTGCGCAAGGTGCTGCGTACAGTGCTCGGGCCGGAGCACCCGGACACCCTGCGGGCCGCGGCCAACCTGGCGTTGATTCGCCACCTGCGGGAGCCGGGCTCGGCACCGGACGAGCTGGATGCGGCGGTGACCGAGCTGGTCAAGCGGCTCGGTGGCGGGCATCCGGACGTGCGTGCGCTGGGCCAGCGGAAGCTGCTCGACCGCGTGCTGGATCCACACCCGTTCTGAGCGGTGCTCGGCGCCGTCGCCGTGACTCGTCGGGCGGTCGGGTCAGACCCGACCGCCCGGACGGGCGTCGACGAGAGCCACCTGGGGCGTGGCGAGCCAGGCGAGAATGTCCGGCAGGATCAGCATCGCGGCGAAGTGGCCCACCCCGGGTTGCTCCTCGAACTCCGCGTGCGGGATCTGCGACTTGAGCCAGCGGGCGTGGGAGACCGGCGAGAAGGCGTCGTCCGCACCGTGCCAGAGGCGGACCGGAACGTCGATCGACGACGGGTCGAAACCCCAGTCCTGGCTGAGCGCCAGCGCGTCGTCGATCCAGCCATCGGCGCCGAAGCGGACGGCCTCGGCGAAGCTGGCGGCCAGTTGTCGGCGCATCGCGACGTCCTCGACCACGTTGCGGTCGGCGGCGCTCAACTCGCCGTCGAGGAAGCGGACCACGCTCGCCGGATCCCGGCGGGTGCGGTCGGCCCGGATGGTCAGCGACTCGATCAGCCTGCGCTGGTCGGACATCGCCTCGCGGTATGCCTGGACGTTGGAGGGGGCCATGCCGGCGTACCAGTCCAGCCCCGGCGCGTCGGTGGGGGCCGGGGAGACCAGCACCGCCGCCCGGGTCAGCCGACCGGCGAACAGGTCACTGGCGGCGCAGGCAAGGGCGTGCGGCCCGCCGCCGGAGCGGCCGACGACGGCGAAGGTGTCCAGTTCGAGGTGGTCGGCGATCGCGTGGACGTCCCGCACCGCATCGACGACGCGGCGGCGCGGATGGCGGGTCGACCTGCCGTAGCCCGGTCGGTCGTAGCAGATGAGCCGGATGCCGAGCAGGTGCAGGATCATGCTCCGGGGCTTCGGGCCGCTGCGGCTTCCGGGCATTCCGTGCATCAGGAAGATCGGGAAACCGTCCGCCTTGCCCGAGGTCTCGACGGCGAGAGTTCGGTCGTCCACCGGGACGTCCCACTCGGTCGGCCGCTCCTGTGACACCCTGTGCCTTCCCTAGGAACCTCGGTCGAAGGGTGGCGTCGCGGCAGGCACACCAGCGCGCACCGTCTCGGCCGAGGCTCCCCCGTCGATCGCGATGGGGCTGATTACCGAAGAACTCAGGGTATCCCCCGCCAGGCGGGTACACCAGCAGAGCGCAGGATACCCGTCAGATGCCACCCCCGCCGCTGACCGCGGGGTGAATCGTGACTCTTTTGCCGATCACCGACGACCGCTGCGGCGGGTGGCCAGCAAGCGGTGCTGCTCCCGTTTCAACGCGTCGAACGACCTGCGAACGTAGTCGACGTACGCGGCACCGGGATGCGTGATCAGGGCCGGTCGTCGGTCGTCCGGGTGGGCGAGCACGACCTCGTACGCGGCGACGTGGGCGCAGAAGGCCCGCAGGGCTTCCGGCATGCCGTCCTCGATCACCAGGTCGGCGCGGCCGAGGATGAGCTCACGCATCCGGATGTTCGCCGGCATGAGCGCCTGCTGGACCCACCGCATCCACTGATCCTGCTGATCCTCGGTCAACGCCGCGTCGGACCTACGCTGCTGCTGGCCGGGCAGGTTGTCGTCGCGAAGGGCCTGCCAGAGCCGTTCGTTGACGTCGACAAGGGCGTGCAGCGGGCCGTAGAGATCGCGCAACTGGCTCGCCACCCGGTCGAGGCGGGCACCCCGGCGCTCAGCGCGAATCTGGGCGTACTGGTTGAGTACGAAGACCAGTACCGCGACCACGATGCTGGCGCTGGCTGTGATCACGGCCGCCGTCACGTCACGCTCCCACCCTGGCCCGCGTCCGCTGAGGACTACCGTCAGCACGAAGCATATTGCAGTCGTGCGTGGTCGATCCGTCTCGGCGCAACGCGGCCGCGGACACGCGGATGGCGGCCACCGCCCTGAGCGAGCAATGGCCGCCATCGGAGTCACCTCACCGGCTCGGGTCCGTCGGCACGGTCAGCCGACGGACCCCGCCGGTGTCAGAGGTTGGCGCAGTACCCGACGCTGAAGGTGCTGGCCCCGGCCGCCAGGGTCCGGTTCCAGTCGACTCCCCGGATCCGGTAGCTGCCGTCGGTCAGTCGCTCCCGCTTGAAGTTCCAGGCGGTGTAGATGTCACCCTCCAGGTCGACCACGGCCGTCCATTCGACGGGCTTGTCGCCGTTGTTGGTGGCGGTGATGGTCGCGCAGTAGCCGCCGCCGCTGTCGGAGTTCCACCGGGCGATCCGCTCCATCGTGATCTCCACGTTGGAGCCCGCGACCAGTCGGCCCACGCCCCAGCGGGCGGTGGTCTGGTAACCCTCGCCGTTCTGCTCCGCCCAGTTGCGGATCGACGTGCGTGCGCCCTCGGAGGCGTCGTTGACCTGGAAGTCCAGGCCGTGGAACGTGCCGAGGCCACCGTATTCGAGCAGGCTGATCGCCGCCTCGACGGTGTATCCGGTCTCGGTCCGCACGGCCGCGCTCTCCAGCCGTCCGGCCTGGAACGCCTCGTCGCCGGTGCCGAACGACACGACGTTGTCGGCGTTGATCCGGATCTGGGTGTCGTCGTAGCGGAAGGGACCGTTCTTGGCGTTGCCGGCGTCGACGTAGATCTCGACCGAGTCCTGGGTCCACGGGTCGGAGCCGGAGATGTCCACCACCGGGTCGGTGACCTCGGCCAGCACGTACAGCGTCTGGCCCCGCCAGAGGGTGCGGACCTCGGCGGTCGCGCCGTCGGTGCCGGAGACCTGCTTGGCGGTGGTGACCGAGGTGGCCTGGGCCCAGCCGGCGTCCACGGTGCCGTCGATGACCGGCCCGGTGGCCGTCTCCCGCACCTCCAGGTACGACAGCTCCTCCACCAGGCTCAGGGTGCCCACGGCGCCCGGGGTGTTCCAGCCGGAGGTGGTGCCGTCGTCGGTCACCCGCACGTCGAAGGTGCGGGCCTGCCCCTGGGCGGCGTCGGCCAGCGGCAGGTGGGCGACCAGGTGGTAGCCACCGTCCCGCTCGGCCGCCACGGCCGGCACGTCGCCGTCGCCGTCGCGGGCGACCCGGTACGTCTCGTCGCCCAGGGCGAAGGTGACCTGGTCGTCGTCGGAGACCGAGGCGTCGTCGACCGTGACGTACGCGGTCAGGTGGTCCGGTGCCCAGCGCAGCTGGAACCGGGCCGTGTCCTCGATCGGGTGCAGGCGCAACTTGCGCCAGGTCAGGTCCTTCGGTGCGGCGGCCGTGAGGGCCACGTCACCGGCGAAGACGTTTGCCGTGCGCAGGCGGGCCGGCAGGTCGCCGTCCACCGTCCCGTAGTAGGCCGGCTTGGCCCGCAGGTTGTCGTCGAACAGCAGCGGCGCGTTGGCCGACCGCCACGACCGGCCGTCGGTGAGCCCCCACACGGTGACGGCGAACAGGTCGTCGGTGTGCTCCCGGAAGATCCGGAAGGCGTCCCGGTAGAAGTAGCCCTGCTCGATCAGCCGTGCCTGGGTCACCGGGGTGCCGGTGGTGACGTCGAGTTCGGTGACGGCCTGGGTCAGCGGCAGGTCGGCGAAGGTGTCCAGGGTGGCCGCCAGGCTGCTGACCGGTGTGGCCAGCGAGACGTGGAACTGGTGACCCACCCCGTCGATCGGCACGTCCCGGTCGACCAGCCGCTGCACCAGCGCCCGGTAGCGGGCCTGCTTGCCGCTCTGCTCGGTGTTGTAGTCGTTGATGAACAGGGTGACCGGGTCGCTGCCGGGTACGGCGTGGACGTCGTTGAACGCCTCGTGGGCGTACTCGAACGACAGGTCGATGAAGCTCTCGCCGAGGATCCGGTACCACTCGCTGCGGCGTAGGCCGTCGGCGTACTCACCGCTGTCGCTGATGACCTCGTTGACGACGTCCCAGGCGTACAACGGGTTGGTGGGGGAGCCGAACGGGCCGTAGCGGTCGGACAGTGACTCGGCGACGTCGAAGATGTGGGTACGCAGCCGGTCCCGCAGCAACTGCTGGTCTGCCGCGGACGTGGTCAGCGGCTGGCCGTCGGCGTCCTGGAAGAACCAGGCCGGGGTCTGGCTGTGCCAGACCAGCACGTGACCGTAGACGCGCAGGTCGTTGTCGCGGGCGAAGTCCAGCACCGCGAGCGCCTGCTCGTGCGGTCGGAAGGTGCGCTCGTCGTCGTACCAGGCCTCGGGCTTCATGTGGTTCTCGTGGGTGACCTGGTTGAAGTGCCGGTTCAGCAGTTCGGCGGCGCCGCCGACGGTCTCCCGGGCGTCGATGGCCACGCCGACCGGGAAGTCGGTGGTCTCGTGGATCGGGGTGAGGTCCTCGATGACCGGTGGCTCGGGCACCCGGACGACGATGTCGTCGACCAGGAAGTCGCTGGTGTTGCCGGCCACGTCGGCGCCCTGCCAACGGGTCTCGAAGTAGAGCAGCGCCTGCTCCGCGGCGGGCATGGCGAACCGGGCGCTCACCTCGGTCCAACCCGTGTTGGTGATGGACTCGAACTGGGCGAGGGTGCTGAACGACTGGCTGCCGCCGGCGGTGCTGGCCAGGCTGAGCCAGATCTGGTCGGTCGGCTGCCCGTCGGCGAACCGCAGCCAGGCGTTGAACTCGTAGGTGACGCCCGCCTCGAACAGGCCGGCCACGTCACGTCCGAGCCCGGCACCCTGGTTGACCCGGTCGGTGACCAGCGCCGCGGCCGTACCGCCGTGCGCGACGTCGCTGATCTCGACGGTCGGGGCGCCGGGACCGCTGTCGCGGGGGCCCCAGCCGTCCAGCCCGTCCTCGAAGTCGGTGTCGATGACGACGGTGCCGGGCTCGGGTCCGCCCGGCCCGCCGTCCGGTGCGGTGATCAGCACGTCGTCCACGAGGAACGGGGTGCTCTCCGCCGCCTCGACGTAGAGGGTGGCAGCGCTGAGCCCGTCGGGCAGCGTGTAGGTGCCGCCGATCTGCGCCCAGCCGTCGGCGGTGGCGGGGACGTCCCCGCCGATCCAGGTGTAGGTGTTGTCGCCGCCGTCGGCGGGGGTCGCCTCGACGGTGAAGTGCACGCCGGCCGTGCCCTCGGTGCCGGCCGGAAGCTTCACCCAGGCGGTGACCGAGTACTGCGTGCCGGGGCGGAACAGTGCCGTCGCGCTCGTCGCCGGGCCCTGCCAGTTCGCCGTGCGGCCGGTGACCGACAGGCTGCTGTCGCTCTCATGGCCCTCGTCGGCGATGGCGAGGGCGATGTCGCCGCGCGGTCCCCACGGGGCGTACGAGCCGGACTCGAAGTCGTTGGCGAGGACGACCTCGGCGGCGGCCGCTGGTGCGGGTGCCACGGCGACCGCGGTGACCAGCGCGGCCGAGCAGAGCAGGGCGATGGTTCGGGATCGGCGTCGTGATCGACGGGAGAGGTTCCAGATATTCATCGAAATTCCTCTATAGAATATCGGTGCTGGTGGGGTGTGTCTGACGTGGCCCTTCGGACGGATTTAAGCGCGTGCATGCTATGTCGAGACCACCGCGGTGACCAGAACTTCCGGAAGTTTCCGGTAACGACGCAGCGCCGCCCGCCGTCGAACCGATGGCGGGCGGCGCTGCGGTCGCTGCCTATCGGAGCGGTTGTCCGGCCGGCCGTGGCGGCACGGTCGGGCGGGCCGTCGCGCCGGCCCGGTACCGGAACACGTGCCGGTAGGTCTGTGGGGTCATGCCGCTGATCCGGCCGAAGTGCTGGCGCAGGTTCGCGCCGCTGCCGAAGCCGGTGCGGTGCGCGATCCGCTCGACCGGATCGTCGGTGGTCTCCAGCAGCTCCTGGGCCAACCGGACCCGCTGCTCCAACAGCCACCGCAACGGCGTGGTGCCGAGCGAGTCGCGGAACCGGCGGGCCAGGGTGCGCGGACTCAGGTTGGCCGCGCGAGCCAGGTCGTTGACCGACAGCGGCCGGTCCAGGCGTTGCCGGGCCCACTCCAGCACCGGGCTCAGGTCGGCCGGTGAGACTCCCCGCACCGGCGGCGCCGGATACTGGGCGTGGTCGGCGCCCCGCTGCGGTGCCACCACCATCCGCCGCGCCACCTCGTTGGCCACCGCGGCACCGTGGTCCAGCCGCACCAGGTGCAGGCACAGATCGATGGCGGCGGCGGTACCCGCCGAGGTGAAGACGGTGCCCTCCGCCACGTACAGCACCCGGGGGTCGAGGTCGACAAGCGGGAACCGGCCGGCGAAGTCCTGCGCGTTCATCCAGTGCGTGGTGGCGCGGCGGCCGTCGAGCAGACCGGCCGCGGCGATCGGGTACGCGCCGGTGCAGATGCCGACGATGCGCCGGCCCCGTGCGTACGCGACGCGCAGCGCCTCGACCAGCTCCGCCGGGGGGTCGGTCTGGATCGGTCGGGCGCATCCGGGCACCAGCACGGTGTCGGCCTCGACCAGGTCGTCCAGGCCGTAGGCGGGATCGAGCCACGACCCACCCGTGGTGCGTAGCGGGCCCGGCTCGGCCGCGCACAACCGCAGCTCGTACCACGGGTCGACGATGTCCCGCCGGTCGGTGCCGAACACCTCCTGCGGGACCGCCAGCTCGAAGATCGGCAGGTTGTCGGTCACCGCCACCGCGACGACGTGCGGACGCATGGCAGAAATCTAACGCAGCTCGTCGTCAATCCGGCTGTCCCGGCCGGCCGGCCCGGACGACGGTGATCACATGACCCAGACCCGTGCCACGCCGGTGACTGGCGGACGGCTCACCGCCGCCCAGGGCACCGCGCTCTACATCGGTGCCGTACTGGGTACCGGGGTGATCGCGCTGCCCGCCTTGGCCGCCGAGGCCGCCGGTCCCGCCTCGCTGCTCGCCTGGCTGCTGCTCGTACTCGTCTCCGCCCCGCTGGCGGCCACCTTCGCCGCGCTCGGTTCCCGTCACCCCGACGCCGGCGGCGTCTCGACGTACGCCCGGATGGCCTTCGGGCCGCGGGCGGCCGCCGTCGTCGGCTGGTGTTTCTACTTCGCGGTGCCGCCGGGCGCGGCCGCGGCGGCGCTGTTCGGCGCGGCCTACGTCGAGGCGGCGGTCGGCGGCGGTACGCGCACCGTCGCGGTCACTGCGGTGCTGCTGATGGTCGCGGTCACCGCCACCAACCACGCCGGAGTGCGGCTCGCCGGCCGGGTGCAGCTCGCCCTCGCCGGGGCGCTTGTCGCACTCCTGGTGCTGGCGGTGCTGCTGTCGCTGCCGCACGCGGACGCCGCGAACCTCACGCCCTTCGCCCCGCGTGGCCTGTCCGCCGTGGGCCCCGCGGCGGCGCTGCTGATGTGGAGCTTCGTCGGCTGGGAGGCGATCACCCACCTGACGGGCGAGTTCCGCCGTCCGGGGCGGGACCTGCCCCGGGCCACCGCCGCGGCGGTCGTCGTGGTTGGTGCGCTCTACCTGGCGGTGGCCTTCGCGACCGTCGCCGTACTCGGCTCGGCGGCGGCGGACTCCACGGCACCGCTCGGTGAGTTGTTCGCGGTCGCGCTCGGCGGCGACGTCCGCTGGTTGGTCGCCGGGGCGGCGTTGCTGCTGACCTTCGGCGCGATGAACGCCTACTACGCCGGAGCGGCGAAGCTCGGTGCGGCCCTCGGCCGGGACGGGGCGTTGCCCGACTGGCTCGCCCGGGGCAGCGTGGCGGGCGAGGTGCCCCGCCGCAGCCTCGCGGTCACCGCCGGCCTGGCGTTCCTCGCCCTCGCAGCGACACTCGGCACCGGTCTCGACACCCACTCGCTGGTGCTGGTCACGACCGGTTCCTTCACCACCGTCTACGTGATCGGTGTCGCGTCGGCGCTGCGGCTGCTGCCCCGCCGCAGCGCCGCCTGGTACGCCGCCGCCGCGACCCTCGGTGTGGTGCTGTTCCTCCTGGTCATGACCGGCGTCTACCTGCTCTGGCCGGTGGCGGTGACCGCGGCGGCGCTGTGGTACCTGCGGGTGCGCGGCCGAGTGCGGTCCTGATCGGCGACCCACCCGCCGGGGTTCGGGGCCCGGCGGGTGGGTCGCGGGCTCGGCCCTGGCCGGGAGCGGCCCTTGCTAGGCGTGGCCCCTGCGGTTAAACCCCCC